>JAYURB010000183.1:0-9763 GCA_043756425.1 Bacteroidota bacterium | reverse complement strand
TTATTGAATATTCCAAGCCTTTAGACCTATCCTTTTTATACACAGTCGTTAAAAAGAAAGATGGCGAGAGAAAAAAAATTTGTGGAGTATTTTATTTTCAACAATTAAATTTTACCGAAAAAAACATTCAATTAAAAAATTCATTCTTTTATTCCATTGTATCAAAAACGTTTTTAAAAATCAGGCCTGTTAAAATACTTATTTGTGGAAACATACTTGCAGTTAATTTTCCTTCTTTATACTATGATCAATCAAAAATAAATCAAGACGAATTAATCAAAATTTCTCTAAAAATTGCCAGGCAGTTGAAAAGTGACATATTTATTTTAAAGGATTTAGATCAAGAATTTACGGAAATCAAAATGCTTGAGTTCGGGCTGAAAAAATATCCCACCGACTTGACAATGACCATGACTTTAAAAAAATCATGGAATACATTTTCCGATTACATTCAAAACCTTTCAAAAAAATACAGAAAGCGAACAGAAAAAATCCTGGAGAATGGAAAAAATTTGATCCGGAAGGAGTTATCACTGGAGGAAATGCAAAAAGAAACAAAAACTATTGATAATCTCTTTGGTCAGGTAAGAGAAAATCAGATCATTAAAATGGGACTGGTAAATTCAGACTATCTTATAGAATATAAAAAACGGTTTCCGGAGATGTTTTCTTTATGGGGATACTTTATTGAAAATAAAATGATCGGATTTGCAACCTATATTGATCGGAATAATGCTCTTGAAATGCATTACTTGGGTATTGATTATGCTTTTAACAAAAGGTTCAATATATATTTTAATATGCTTCTGGATGGGTTAAAAAAGGCAATTGAAATGAAAAAGGATGAATTGGAACTTGGAAGAACTGCACGTGAAGCCAAAGCAAATATTGGCTGTAAACCTGTATATTTTAATGATTACTATTACATAAAGGGCAAAATTACCTCCTTCCTGGTCAATAAAATCTTAAACTCTTTTAGTGAGGAAATGGGAGAAAAATGGTCTGAAAGGCATCCTTTCAACATTTAATATTTAGTTTGATTTTATTATCGAATAAAACATAAATTTGCATAAGAATTAATTTATGAAAGAAAAGAAAACATCATCCGGACCGTTCGTACTAGCTATTGGATTAATAATTGTGGCAGCTGTTACCCGTTTTATTCCACATCCATTTAATTTTACCGCAGTTGGTGCTATTGCATTATTTTCCGGTGCCGTCGTTAAGGATAAACGTCTGGCATTTTTAATCCCAATATCTGTTTTGTTGTTTACTGATATGATTATCGGCTTACACTTCAGTATGTTTCCTGTCTATACTTGTTTTGCTTTTACGGTTTTTATGGGAATAATTATTCAAAGCAAGCAAAACATAATCTCTATTGCATTCGCTTCTTTGGTATCATCTCTTGTTTTCTTTTTAATTACAAATTTACCATTTTGGTATTGGAATCTGGGCTTGTATCCTATGAATATAAGCGGAACAATGGAAAGCTATAAAATGGCTATTCCCTTTTTTAAAAATCAATTAGTTGGCGATCTTTTTTACAATTCCATGCTTTTCGGCCTATTTTACTTAGGAATTAAAAAGACAAAATCGGTTAGCTTAAAAGCTTTTATTGATACTTCTAAAAAAATATAAATCCGGCCTTACGGGGCCGGATTATATTATCCAGATTTTTATTCTGAATTGGATTACTCAATCTTACGGGATTGTTTAATAAAATAGATCAGTTTCAAAGTGTTTTCCATCTCTTATAACGCCAAGGGAGGCTTATAGATATTACATTTTCAGTAGAAAACTGACACTTTTATATTGTTTAAAGAACTAAGGCTAAGCAATAATAATTTCATAATAAAACTCGATTTTTGAAGCAAATTTTAACTTAAAGTAACTTTCATTAACATAACATTTTCAACGATTTACATAAATATATTGTAAAAGGGCTTTTCCAGATTGAATATTGCTTCATTAATCCCATTGAGGTCGATAATGAAGTATCAGTTTAATATTATTGTTGTTTCCATATTAATTCTTTTATGTGCTTTTGTTAATTCAAACGCTGCCGCTCCCCCATTAAAAGACTGGCAAAAATGCCTGGGAGGAAGTCAGCTTGACATTCCGGTTAAAGTACAGCGATTAAAAAGCGGAAAATTAATCTTACTTTCTAATGTTGATTCCAATAACGGAGATGTTTCTTCTCCAAAGGGTTCGACAGACATATGGTTAACAAAACTTGATACAAATGGTAGTATACTTTGGGAAAAATCAATTGGAGGCACTTCAATTGACGTTGGTACGGGTTTAATACTGCAAGAAAATGGCAATCTAATTATATCCGGATATTCATCTTCCAACAATTTTGATATCCCCCAAAATCACGGAAACTTCGATTCTTTTTTAATGTGTTTAGATTCGAATGGTACCATTCTTTGGTCGAAGGTATACGGAGGTAGTCAGGTGGACCTTTGTTATTCCCTAATTCAATCAAAGGATGGCGGATTTTTACTTGGCGGAAGCTCTTACTCAATTGATGGAGATTTAACAGCTAACTATGGCGACCAGGATTTCTGGCTAGTCAAGACAGATGCAATTGGAAACCTATTGTGGCAAAAATCAACAGGAGGAAATGATGTTGATGTATGCTATTCTTTGGAAGAAGATTCTTTGGGAAATATTTATGCTGCCGGCACGACCAATTCCGTTTCAGGATTAATAACAAGTCAGCACGGAAATTACGACCTGAGTATTGTAAAATTCGATTCTTCGGGTAACACCATTTGGGCAAAAAGCTTTGGTGGCAGCAACTATGAAACTGCCCAGGCCATGTTAATTGATTCACAAAATAAAATTATTATTGGTGGCTATTCACGTTCATCCAATGGAGATGTTAATTCTAATTTCGGATACAGTGACAGCTGGATTATTGAGATCAATGAAACGGGAAACATTGTAAAACAGAAAAATATTGGCGGCTCCGGAGGAGATAACTTGTTTTCCATTTTGGAAACTTCCGATGGAGGTTATCTATTTACATCCGGATCTACTTCATCAGATACAGATATTCAAAATCATTTGGGAGCTGAAGATATCTGGCTATATAAAACCGATAGAAATTTAAATGCAGAATGGAGTCACAATTACGGAGGTTCCGGAAATGACCGCCCTGCTTCAGTAATACAAAACTCCGATGGGGGATTTTTACTTGCGGGTTATACATTCAGTAACAATGCAGATGTCACAGGATTGCATGGGTCAGCGGATATCTGGTTGTTAAATTTATCCTGTAAAATTCCGGAGACATTTTTAGGAACAAACCTAAATGCATGTCTTGGAGATACTATTCAAATAGCAAATGCATCTTCCTTTGCTTCACAATCACAGTGGTATCTGAATAATTTGCCTATTCAGTTGTCGGGAGCAAATCAATTTATATTTCCAACAACGGGAGTTTATACTGTTTCGCTCAATGTTCAGACCTGTTATTATTCTGTAACACGAAGTTTCGATATAACAATAGGCAATTGCAATTCCCCGGCAGTCGATTTTAAATCAGACAAAAAAGAAATTTGTGCAAACGGAGAAGTAGCTTTCAATGATTTATCCTTAAGAGCTGTAACCTGGCAATGGAATTTTCCGGGAGGAATTCCTTCAACATCAAATTTACAAAACCCTATAGTAACTTATAATCAGCCGGGAGTTTACAACGTAATGTTAACTGCAGGCAATTCATATGGAAGTCAATCTTCTATGCGGTTGAGTTATATTGTTGTACACCCTGCACCCTTACAGCCGGTAATTTCCATACAGGGAAATACGATAACTGCACCGCCATCGAATAGTTATCAATGGCAATTAAACGGTGCTGAAATTCCATCTGCCAATTCAATGACCTTTGATATTGCAGTAAGCGGGTACTATTCTGTACTTATTGAAGATCAAAATAACTGCCGTGTAACATCTGATTCTGTATATTATTCTGCCAATGGCTTAAAGACAACAAATGAAACAGAAGATATATCTATTTATCCTAATCCGGCCAGTAGGGAAATTACCGTGCAACTGGATCCGAAGGAAAAAGGGAAATTAAGTCTTATAAATGCTGACGGAGAAAAACTTTCTGAGATAAAAATAATGGGTGATACCGATAAACATTCTATCGGCCTGGAAAACTATCCTGCAGGGCTCTACATGATCGTATTCACAAATGATAAAGGAAGGTCAATGCTAAATTCAATAATTAAACTTTAATGCTACATACAATGACATGGTTCACTACTATTGCAATGATTATTTACTTTATAGGATTTGTTTTCCTAATAATGGAAACGCAAAGGGCTAATAAAAAAACAAGCGGAAGCAAATAAAACTAATCGCGGCCGCTAATAATTCCGCCGAGTAATCCGCCTATTCCCCTTGTTTCGTCTTTTCTTCCGAGAAAACCGGAGGCAGAAGCGATTCTGTCGGCGAGCCTGGAAAAAGGTAATGTCTGGAGATAGACAATTCCGGGACCCTTTAATTGAGCAAAGAACAATCCTTCGCCGCCGAAAAGGACATTCTTAAATCCACCAATGAATTGAATATCGTAGTCAACAGTTGGCTGAAAAGCGACAAGGCAGCCGGTATCAACGCGAAGACGTTCATTATCCTTTAATACCTTTTTGATGATGGTCCCACCGGCATGAATAAACGCTTTGCCATCGCCAGATAAACGCTGAAGAATAAAACCTTCACCGCCAAAAAATCCTGCTCCAAGCCGTTTGGTAAATTCAACATTGATATCTACACCTTGTGCAGCACATAAAAAACCATCGCGCTGGCAAAGAAAGCTTCCCCCTAATTCGGATAAATCCAAGGGAATAATTTTACCCGGATATGGTGCTGCAAACGTAACTGTTCTTCGCATAGAACCATTATTCAGGAAACTGGTAATAAAGAAATTTTCACCGGAAACAATTCTTTTTAATCCCTGAAAAATACCTCCCTCTGAAGATGTCTGCATTTGAATGTCATCTTCCATGCTTAGCATGGCCCCTACTTCGGCTCTGACAGCTTCAGCAGGATCGAGGGTTATTTCTACTGCCTGCATGTCATCGCCAAGGATTGTGTAGTCAATATCGTGTGCCATGATGAATTAATTACTATTTAAAAGAGTACTCTCTGCAGCTTTTAGTATATCCAAAGCACCTTGACGGGTGGGAGATTCAGCATATGCACGAAGAACAGGTTCTGTGCCGGAAGCACGGATTAAAAGCCATTCCGTATTAGTATCGTCAAAAAAGTATTTATATCCGTCCAGGTTTTCTATTCTGTGAATTTTGTATTTACCAAAAGCATTATACGCATTGCTTGCAGTATTTTTTACAATTGTATTTTTAACTTCTTCTTTTAAGTGCATGTCATTTCTTTCAAAAGAAAAAGGGCCGACAATTTCATAAATTTCTTTAATCAGATCATTCAATTTTTTTCCACTTTTAGCCATGAATTCCCAAATAACGAGGCCCATCCATATTCCATCACGTTCGGGAATATGATTCTTAATGGCTATACCACCACTTTCTTCTCCGCCAAGAAGGACGTCTTCGTTAATCATTATTTCGCAGATATATTTGAAACCAATCTTAACGGTTTCCATTGGAAGTCCATAATGCTTACAAAGTTTTTCCACTTTAGGAGTTGTACTGAAAGCAGTACAGACCTTTCCTTTCATCCCTTTGTATTTAACGAGGTAATGGATTAATAAAAGAATGATATGATGCGAGTCAATAAAATCACCTTTACCATCGTACATACCAATTCTATCCGCATCGCCGTCGGTAACCAGACCGCAATCAATAGTTCCATTCTTGCGAATCATTTCACTGAATTCAGTGAGATTTTTATGAATGGGTTCCGGGGCTTGTCCCATAAAGCCGGGGTTATAATCACAGTGAAGTTTAATAATATCCGGAAATAACTTCTTCATCACATTTTGTCCGGAACCATACATTGCATCGTAAGCAAAATGCAAACCGGAATTGCGAATTGCATCTAGGTCAAAATTCTTTTCTACATGACCAATATATTCGCTTTCAAGATCGACATATGTCAACATATTCTTCTTCTTAATATCTTCTATAGAAGAAGTTTCATAATTCAATGAACAGCGATCCGGAATCATATCTTCTATTTCCTGTACCATGGAAGGTTTAAGCGGACCGCCATAGGATCCTTTTAGTTTAAACCCATTATAGGATGGTGGATTGTGAGAAGCAGTAATAATAATACCCAGATCACATTTATGTTGAACAGCTCCCAATGAAATCATTGGAGTTGAAACAAAGCCTTTTGCCAACAATACTTTTACCCCCTTACCTGCCAAAACCTTTGCAACAGTTTCAGCAAAAAGTTCGCCGGCAAAACGAACATCATGGCCGACAATTACTACCGGTGCTTTATTGTTTTTTAATAACCAGTTGGCACATGCCTCGCTAACACGAGCAACATTATCTACTGTAAATTCTTTAGCAATTATAGCTCTCCAGCCATCTGTTCCAAATTTGATTTTTTCCATAGTGTTGCAAAAATAAGTAATAATATTGTTTTTTAACTCAAAAATGAAGAAATACAAACCAAATAATCATGAATTAATCCCTCTTTTATCTAGGGCTTTTTGAAACCTTCTTGCATTAGTTAAATGCTGATTATAGGTTGAAGCAAAACTGTGGTAGCCTGAAAAATCTTCGCGTGCACAGAAATACATATACTGATGAGAAGTATAATTTAAAACAGCATCAATGGATGATGCTGTTGGAAGACAAATTGGGCCTGGTGGTAGTCCTTTGTACTTATAGGTATTGTATGGTGAATCAATTGTTTTATAAACATTTAGAACCCTGTTAATAGAAAAATCACCTAAAGCAAAAACCAGTGTAGGGTCCGCTTCAAGCTTCCAATCCTTTTTAAAACGATTAATATAAACTCCTGCAATGACAGGCTTTTCATCATTTTTATTTGTTTCCATTTGTACGATTGACGCCAGGACTGAAACCTGTATGGGAGTAAAATTTATTTTTCTGGCCTGAATTAACCTTTGTGCTGTCCAAAATTTATCATACTCCTTTTTCATGCGCATGATTAATTTGTCTGCAGAAGTGTTCCAGTAAAACTCATACGTGTTGGGAACAAATAATGAAAATATATTATCCGGTGTAAACCCAATTCTTTTAGTGTAATCCGCATCATTCATAAGGTTTAACAGAGCTTGCTGACTGGCTTCAACCTGTTCGCTGATTTTTTGTGCCAATTGTTCTTTGGTGCGGATATTGTTAAATGTTACCTGGACAGGAACTTGTTTACCGGACCTTAATAGAGCAATTAAATCCTTATTATTCATTCTGGGTTTTAGAAGATATTTACCCGGCTTAATTCGAGTTTCGTATTTCATTTGATGAGCTGTCCAACGAAAAGACTTTTCGTCTAAAAGAAGATTCCCTGATTTTAATGTTTGAACTACATCTTCAAAAGTTGAATTGGTTCGGATATAAAGGAATTGATCCTTATCCTTAACACCTGTAATATTAGCAGTAAATAATTTTTTATATATAATTATCCCCATTACTGCCACAACTAGAGCAAGAACAGCGACAGTACCCCATGCAAAACGTGTTATGGCCTTTCTACTTTTCATAAAAGCGAAAATAGTTTAAAAAGATAAAAACCGGTAAGATTTAATGTTAACAATTAATTCACCTGCAGGTAATCGCATTTTAACACTGCTACTGTAATTTTGAAAGAAAATCAATGGAAAATCGTTTGAAAGTACTTATTGTTGATGATGAACAAGATGTTGTAGAAATTTTAAGCTATAATTTGAATAAAGCCAATTTTGAAGTCTTTACTGCTTACAATGGTAATGATGCAATTGATTCAGCACTGAATAATTTACCTGATTTAATCATAATGGATGTGCGAATGCCCGGTATGACGGGAATTGAAGCATGCAGAATGATGAGAGGTTCGGATACGTTAAAAAAGACTCCAATATTATTTCTAACAGCCGATTCCGATGAATATACATCATTGAATGCTCTAGAGGCCGGAGGAAGTCATTTTGTTACCAAACCCATCCGCCCCTCCATCCTTCTCAGTATGATTACAGAATTATTTAAAAGCTAACCTAATTAAAATAAAATATTTAAAATTATGATTTGGGTTATAACAGATAAAAGAAGTGAATTCATTGATTTAACAGAAGAATTTTCAAGGATGAATTTTCCATCCAAATATTTTAAAAATAGTTCTGAGGCCATAAATAATTTATCTCGTGAGAAACCCGAAGCGTTTATTATAGATGCTGATCAATCCTTTATTTCAAGTTTTGAATTTTGCTGGTTACTAAAAACCAGTAATGACTATAAAAAAATTAAAGTCTTTGTTTTTTCAAAAAATCAGGACGAAGCCATTGAAATCAAGGCTTTTGAAAGTGGAGCGGATGATTTTATTCGAAAACCAATACGCGAAAAATCGGTTACGAAAAGAATTTTTTTCAGATTAAAGCCATCTTCTACATTATCCAAAATTACCATACAAACAGAAGGAAGGTCAAATTTGATAATTGACAAAGAGTCCTATAGTGTTCATTTAAATGAAATACCTATTACTCTTTCTAAAAAGGAATTTGAATTACTTTATTTAATGGCAGGCCAGCCGGGTCGAATTTATACAAGGGAAGAAATCTTCGATAAAGTATGGAAGAAGATACCGGTAAAAAAAGACCGTACCATTGATGTTCATATTTTAAGACTTAGAAAAAAGATAGGATCAGACTTTTTTTCTACGCAAAAAGGCATAGGATACAGGTTTTGCGCTTAATTTATATAATATTGATATTTAATTACTTATATAAGTTTTTGTGCCAATTTAGGGCATTATGTTACATTAAACATACAAAATAATAAACCAAAAACTCCAATAAATTAACAATAGCTTAATATTAAACCAACCATACGTTAACCATGGGATTGTTTCTTTGAGAAAAAAATAATCAACCATGAAAAGAAGAAAACTACTAACAATTACATTATCATTAATGCTCTTAACAATCTTTCAAATCAAAGGACAAGAAACAACTGATACACTGCCAAGAACAGTGGAAGGTATTTTAAATACCCTTGATGTAAAGAATCGTTTAAAATTTAGTGGCTACATTCAGGCTCAATACCAGGTAGCTGATTCAGGCGGCACAAAAAGTTTTGCCGGTGGCGACTTTGAAAATGGTGTTGATAAAAGATTTTACTTGCGTCGTGGAAGAATAAAGTTTCAATACGATGCAGCTGCCGATGAAAAAGGCTGGTCAACCTCACAATATGTTTTGCAATTTGATGTTAGTCAGAAAGGATTAGCAATAAAAGATGTTTATGCAAAATTTACTGATCCATGGTCTGGTTGGTTTTCAGTTACTGCAGGTATGCAAAACAGACCTTTCGGTTATGAAATTGTATATTCATCAGGTTTAAGAGAATCACCGGAGCGTGGAAGAATGTCACAAATAATATTTCCAAATGAAAGAGATTTGGGCGCAATGTTATCCATTCAAGGTCCAAAAACCTCACGTTGGAATTGGATAAAATTAGATGTTGGTATGTTTAATGGTACAGGAGCTCCGAGCGCCGGTGCAAACACAAGCGATTTTGATAAATTTAAAGATATCATTGGTCATTTATCTGTATCACGTTCTACTAAATCTGAAAAAGTTAAATGGGGATTAGGTGCTTCATTTTAT
>JAYURB010000182.1:0-3997 GCA_043756425.1 Bacteroidota bacterium | reverse complement strand
AAAATGAATGGCAAAAAGAAATAACACTTGTTAGGATTCCAATGCTGGCCAATAAAGTATTTGAAAAAGGAGTTGAGGATTTTAAAGCGAAAGACTTTAAAAGTGCTTTGGTTAACTTCGAAGCAGTGCAGAAAATTACCCCGGGTGACACATCAGTAATTTTAAACAGTGCTTACAGCGCTGAACGTGCAGGTGAACCTGAAAAAGCAAAATTGTATTATTCCAAATTGATCGGCTTGAAGTATCCTGATAATAATATATACCTTAATTTATCTAACTTGTATAAGTTTGATAATGATACTGCAAAAGCATTAAAGATTTTACAGGAAGGAAGAACTGTTTTTCCGGACAGCATCAACTTAATGCTTGCTGAAATAAATTTGTTACTATCAAGTGGACGTAATGAAGAAGCTACCAAATCCTTAGATATCGCTACAAGGAAAGATCCTAATAATCCTAGTCTATACCTAGCTTTAGGAAGTACAATTGACAACCTCGCCAATCCAAAGGATGCAAATCAAAAGGAACTACCTAAACCCAAAAACTATTCTGAATATCTTTCAAAAGCAGAAGATGCCTACAAACGCGGATTAATTATTAGACCGGATAATTATGAGTTGAATTATAATTTAGGAGCAATGTATTTCAACCAGGCAGCTGAAATGGCCAACAAAGCCAACAACCTAATATCAAACGATGAATATTCAAAAGCCAAAACAAATTTTGAATTGAAATTTAAACAAGCGGAGCCATTTTTGGAAAAAGCCCTCGAGAAAAATCCTCAAAAAACAGAGGATGATAAAACCACATATGATGGGACATTAAACTCACTAAAGCAATTGTACGTCAGAATCGGAGAGATGGAGAAGTATGAAAAGTTGAAAGTGCTTCTTGAAAAGAAATAAGTAGAAGCCTGGTTTAGACCGGGCTTTTTTTTGATCCATAATTTTCAATATTAATTTCGGGGGCTTTGTTTAAAGAATGGGTGTAGAATTTCCAACAAATCTATTTAACATAATATTAATTATAGGACAAAATGAACATCCTTCTTCTATCAGAATCTCATCGTTGATCCTATAATTCCAATTATATTAAATCGCCCCAACTACTTGGTTTGGCTTCATGGTCTTCGTGCATGGTCAAACATGCGCACGGCTTGCATGCCTGTGTTTTATTTCTATGTTTGCAAAACCATGTCATACTTAGAAGACTTCAATAAACTAAATCCATCTGTTAAAAGCGTGGTTATCGGCATTGTATTAATAATTCCTTTTTGGTATTTTGATATTTACCTTTTTAAAAAGAAATTCTTTTATGACGCACCTATTTTTATCCCAATAGTGGCTTCGTTTTGTTTGTCGGTAGTTAGCTTATTATTATTTGTGATTGCTATTATACTTGAAAATTATACGGATCCCAAAAACACAGAAAGAGAATATTCGCCAGAAAAAATAATGAATACGTCTGTTATAATTTCCGTTGTATGGCTGTCTGTAATGTCATATTCGCAATATGTAGGAAATAAAATATTTAGCTCGTTATTAAATGAATTTCTTTATTTGCCGTGTTCTATTATTGTAATGTGTATAATTGTACTGCTAATTAATTGGGGGAAAAGTTTTAGAAAGAAGAAGTAAATATTAAATAAAACACATAAATACAGACCGCTAATCCAAATACACAAATATTAAAATCACTAAAAAGTCTGAAGGAAAAAAAATCGAGCACTTCCTTAGCGTTGTCACGGTTACTTTCCTTCGTTCTCCTATAAAACTACTGTTAGCAGAATTAGCTAACTCGTTATTCTGGGAAGATTGAACGTCATTCGACAAATGTTTCCATGTCCTATGTTTAAAAAGAAAATTAAGACAGCCCCGAAACCTTTAAGGAAAGTAATAAACCTCTTACACTAAGTGCTAAACCCAAAAATAACTATTCTTCTTTTTGTGGCGGTTTCGCCTGCTTGCTTTGCTCTTTAATATGATTAATCGTATTCATGAAAACATGATATTCAGATTCCAATACTATTGGTGGATCTATTTTTAGATCAAAGCAAGATTTAATGACTGTTAAGTTTTCGATAATTTCGTCTTTCGGTACATTGCAAATCAATCCGTTTATGCAATTAGCGTATAATTCATTTTCTTCTGTTTCATATTCAGGCTTTGAAAAACAATCACACGAAACTAAATGCGAAATAAAATCTTCTCGTCTCATTAAAAAGTGGGTTGAATTGATAGTGTTTTTTTTATCGTTCCCGCTGGGAAATCGTCATCTCCTCCAATATCTCTTCTGTAATCAAGTACAGCCTTTAGTGCATTAATTAATTTTACTTGTGTATCGTCAACTGTTTTTCCCTGAGCAACAACGCCAGGTATTTCCTGAACATACCCTGTGAGAAAATCAGAGTCTTTGTTTTTTACGAACACCAAAGTTATAACGGGTTGGCTGGTCATGTTTTTATTGTTTATCATAGTACGTTATGCGAAGTTATAAATTATTATGTTACAATAATAATATATTAATAAACCAATTCAAACCTAATTTATTAAGAAAGTATCATAAAAAGGTCATTTTATTGCTAAAATAGTTGTTATGCAATAGGCTTTCGCTTCTGCGATATAACATAACACGTACATTATAAGACATATTATATTGATTGTTCTTTCAATTATGGCCATTTTTGAGTAATTGTACGTTTTTCATGTATTTATTGGCTTTTAACTGATATCCTTAAAAAAACTAAATTTTCCGGAGCCCTGAAAAAATGTTTGCGGAGTTTTGCTGACGTTTAACCCTTTTTATTCATTGAGTCTACCAAAAAATGTTTAGTAAGGCATTGTCTGAGAATACTTTTGATTTTGAAAATAATACACCACCATGTATTTCCAATTGCACGTTAAAAAAAAAAATATGAAAACGAGCTGTTGTCAATCTAGTAAAGTACAAAAACAAAAGGATCAGAATATTTGCATGAATACTGACTGTAAAAATTACATGAACTCCTTTACTTCTTTAGTTTCCCGTAATTGGACGCATATTGCATTTGCTTTCTTCTTTACGGTATTTATCACCCTGTCCTTCAATGATTTTTCTTCAAGTTCCAAGATTCTTTTCTCCTCAGGGTATAAAAAGGTAACGCTGAACAACCCTGTAAGGCCGTTAAACAAAGAAAATCTTAAAGTAGTTCTTGAAGAAAACAACATTCTTTGCCAGGACCAGGTTTATGCACAAATAATGATTGAATCAGGAAACCTGGAATCGTATCTGTCACAGCGGACAAATAATTTGTTGGGAATGCGTTTTCCGGCAAAGAGAAATACTTCTGCAATTGGTATTTATCTACCGTCCGTAAATCTGGTCATCAATGGTACTCAGAAAGAATTAAAGAAATATACCCGGTATAATAATTATGCAGTTTACGAAAATTGGGAAGATTGTATAAAAGACTATAAATACTGGCAGCAAAAGAGTTTCAACCTAACAGAAGTTTACTTGAAATTCCTGGGAAAATGTTACGCTGAAGACAGTCTTTATGTAGACAAAATAAAAAGTTTTTCAAATAATTAAAGGGGGCTTGACCGGGCAATTACCCCCATTTTATAACACTGAATATCCAGGTCAATAACAACAGGATAATCAAAAAAGCAAAAGCGGAAGCCCCGCCTTTTCCAAAATACGTATACCAAATACCTTTGTTTTCGTTTGGAGCAGAATGATTGTGTGAAGTCATAATGTTGTAATTTAACTGCAAATATGCAAAATGGTTTATTAATTATTAAATTTTTTTTAAAAAAGTTGACTGCTGAGTTTCCGAACGATTTCATCCTTTTATCCAATCAACACCTTTTTTCAAAAGTGATAATGTCAAGGCTTCCTTGCTGCCGGGTTCAGCTTTATAATCATACTCCCAGTCGGCCTGGGGCGGTAAACTCATTAAAATAGATTCTGTTCTACCGTTTGTTTCCAAACCAAATTTAGTGCCCTTATCGTAAAC
>JAYURB010000181.1:0-9813 GCA_043756425.1 Bacteroidota bacterium | reverse complement strand
TGAGGGTTGTCAATGAAAAGAGCAATCCTGTGGCTTCCCTACATGAAAATATAGAAATAGTCGCTTCAAAATTTAATAAAAGTGAAGAGCCGCTTAAGTTTTATAAGGATTCAATGGATATTGCTATTGATGAGAGCGATATAATTCTGGTTTGCGGTGTTGGGGGTGCCAAATATTATTCTGAAGCCAATAAATATGGAATAAAAATAATAACATGTGTCGATGGACTTGAACATTTACGAAAAAGATACTCCATCATTCAGAGGATTGCTGTATATTTTTTACAAGGGCAGGCAGCAAAAAAAAGCGATCGAATAATAACAGATTCTCACATTGGAGAGAAATATTGGCTTAAAAGATTTCCAAATCAAAAAAGGAAGATCAAGATGATATCCTATGGTACGGATGATTGTCTTCCGTTTGATCCTTCTGCACTGGAAAAATTTGAGTTAAAGAAAGATGAATATTTTCTGACCGTTGCACGACTTGTTCCGGAAAATAATATTCATGAAATAATAGGAGCTATAAAGGACTTTATTGGCAATAAAAAACTTGTACTCGTTGGTCGCCTCGAGGATACTGCTTATGTAAAGGACCTTCAGGAGATGGGCGAGGGTAAAGTACTTTTCCTGGACGCTATTTACGATAAACATATTTTGGATTCATTAAGACATGGCTGTTACATTTACCTTCATGGACATAGTGTCGGAGGAACAAATCCATCCCTCCTGGAAGCACTTAAAGCGGGTAGCGCCTGTATTTGTCACGACAATGAATTTAATAGAGAAGTAACTGCAGGCAATCAATTGTATTTTGATACGTGGGACGATTTGTCAATGATATTAAATCTTCTGGAGCATAAAAATGCCGATATCGACGATTTAAAAACGAAAGCATCAAAAGCAGTTCAAAATTATACCTGGGATAAAATCTATAATGCATATTTTGATTTATTCAACCGCTTGACAAAAAGCAAAAACAATAATGCAGAGTAGGTTTCAAAATGCAGCAATCTGACTTATCCATTCACAGTTTTGATGAAGACAGTTTTTTACGATTGGCAGATCTTTGCGATTCTACATATCCCGGCAAAGAAATTTCTGATGAAAAATACCTGGCCTGGGAATACCATTCTAACAATGATGGCAGAGCGTTAATAAACGTAGCCGAGAAGGAAACAAGTTTAATAGCTCAATACATCGTTCTACCCAGAAAATATTCTATTAATAATGTTCTTATCCATGGATCACTTTCTGTAAACACGCTAACGCATCCAAACTTTAGGGGCAATAATCTATTTCCTCAATTGGCGGAGGAGACATTTAAAAGGTGTAGAGAACAAAAAATTAATTTCACTTTAGGATTTCCTAATCCTGTCTCCCTGCCTGTTATTCAAAGGAAAAAGATTTTCGAAACAATTGGCGAATTGCCTTTAACTATAAAACCATTAAACCCATTTGGTTCTTTGTATAAGTATTTAACAAGTAAGAGAGAGAAAACGGGAAGCGAAATTGAAATAGATTTTACTTCTATGGACCAAAAATATAAAGATGTTTCTGAGCTCAACCTTAAAAAGGATAAGATTGTTTATGATGCATTTCTTTCAGCCTTTAATCGTGAAAAGCAAAATGTTACATTTCGTTCAGGTGAATTTTTAACTTGGCGGTATACTGATATTCCGGGTAGAAAGTACCATTTATTCAAACTCATGGAAAATGGCTCCATGACAGGTTTAGCAGTATTCAGGGCAAAATATATTTATGGTCTTCGTTGTGGTATTTTAATTGATTTTTGTTCATTAAAAAATGCGAAGAGGCTTTCAGAAATATTAAATAACCTTTTAGTGGTTTCTAAAATAAATAAATTGGATCTATTGTTTTCTGCCGCTTCTTCTCATTCCCATGAATATTCCTGCCTGCTTGAAAACGGCTTTTATAGATTACCCGCGAAATTTTTACCCCAAAAACTATCTGTAATAATCAGAAAGCATTTGCCCGATTGCCCATCACAAGTGACAGATTTCAATAATTGGTTTCTTACCTTTGGTGATTACGATATTTTCTAATCATGAATATTCTCACTTTTGACCTGGAAGACTGGTTTCACATCCTCGATCATCAGGCCATTGCTTCACCTTTGGCATGGGATGGAATGGAGAGTAGGGTAGAAAGAAATACCGATCGTATTTTAAGAGTACTGGAAGAGAAACAAATAAAATCAACCTGGTTTTGTCTCGGCTGGATTGCAAAAAAATATCCTTCCCTGATAAAGAAAATTTCAGAAAAGCACGATTTGGCCTGTCATTCTATGGAACATAAACTCCTTTTTCGGCAAAGCAAAGAAGAAGTCAGAAAGGATATTTTACAGAACGTTCATTTATTGGAAGATATTTCCGGAAAAAAAGTGAATGCTTATCGGGCTCCCGGTTTTTCTTTTACTGCGGAAACTCAATGGCTGCCTTCGCTTCTTGCAGAGGCCGGTATTATTTACGATTGCTCTATTTTTCCTGCTCAAAGAAATCATGGAGGATATGCCGGTTTTCCATACTCTAAACCATGCAGAATATCTTCCGGTAACCACATTATTAAGGAATTTCCAATGACTACATATTCATTGGCAGGAAGAGATTTAGTCTTTTCAGGAGGAGGGTATTTTCGATTTCTTCCATACTATATTATTGATTCATTGATGAAAAAATCAGTTTACGTAATGACGTACTTTCATCCTCGTGATTTTGATTCCGGTCAGCCGGTAATTAAGAGTCTGCCATGGAAGCGAAAGTTTATGTCATACGTCGGTTTAAAAAATTCTTTTGTAAAATTTAATCATCTGTTAAATGATCATACATTTATGTCGTTGGAAGAAGCAGGAAACAGGATCGACTGGAATTCAACACCACTAATAAAATTTGATAATATCTAATTCTGAAAATATTCATTCAATTTGCTTTCTTAATATGAAAAATAAAAAAGGATTAATTAATTGTTCTGAAAATCATCAATCTTTTCCATCAGAAATAATCAGAAAGATTTTGTCTGTGAAAAAGGCATATCTCTTTCTTTTGTTTTGTATCTTCTATACAGGAAGAATTGATGCTCAGGAATATTTTTACCCGTTAAACAGAGATATGGAAACGCGCATAGCTTCTTTTATTAGCGCAGATACAACGGGTTTCCATACTGCTTTCAAGCCTTATTCTATTGCCGATCTTAAGGCTGTTGCTCCTTTGGATTCTGTATGGGAGCCGATAGTTGGGGATTCAAAATTTTACAAGACATGGGTAGGTAGAAAACTAAGGAAGGAACACCTTTTATTAGTGAATGAAGATGACATTGTTCTTGCTGTTGATCCTATATTTAACTTTCAAATTGGCAGAGATCAGAAAGCTAAAAGAAATGTTTATACGAATACAAAAGGCGCTATGGTAAGTGGGAATGTTAATGATAAATTCTTTTTTTATACACAGTTTCATGAAAACCAGGCGAGGTTTGTTAATTATGTAGATAGCTTTGTGAATGAATTCCAGGTTGTACCCGGACAAGGCAGGGTGAAATTTCTGGAAAAGGAAAGCTTTGATTTTAGTCAAGCTACCGGCGGAATAGCCTATACTTTAAATAAGCATTTTGATTTTCTTCTTGCCAACGATAAGAACTTTATTGGAGATGGATATCGGTCACTTCTGCTTTCCGATAATTCATATAGCTATCCGTTTCTCCGGATAAACATGACATTTTGGAAATTCCGCTATACTGTCATTTACCAAGTTTTGCAGGATTTGAAAACACCGCATGATTTTGATGTTGGGTTTTATAAAAAGTATGCTACTACTCATTATCTGGATATAAATATTGGGAAAAAGAATAAGTTGACGGCCGGATTGTTTGAGACAGTCCTTTGGAAGCCGGCGGCTTCGCGAGGGTATGAATTGTCGTATCTAAATCCAATGATTTTTATTCGTCCGGTGGAAAATTCACTTGATTCCCCCGATAATGTTCTGCTTGGAATAAATGCGAAGTGGAAAGTGAATAGGCATAATATGTTTTATGGCCAGGTTATGCTCGATGAATTTATTCTTTCAGAGGTGAAAGCCGGAAATGGCTGGTGGGGAAATAAGCAGGGCTTGCAGGGTGGGTTTAAATCAACAGATGTTTTAGGTGTAAAATCGTTAAACTTTCAAACGGAAATCAACTATGTAAGACCGTATACTTATCAGCACAGAAGTGAGCAGCAAAATTATACACATCACAATCAGGCGCTAGCACATCCGCTGGGAGCGAACTTTTTTGAATCAGTAACGATTGTCAATTACAGGTGGAGAAACTTTTTTGCCGAGATTAAAGTGCAATATGCCAAGACAGCAAAGGATACAGAAGGTTTGAATTATGGCAACGATATTTTCAAAAGCTACATCGATCACGGGCCTGAATACGGACATGAAATGTTTGATGGCTTGAAGGGAAAAATAAATTCAGTTGAAATGCGATTAAGTTACCTTGTTAATCCTAAAACAAATTTTAATATTGAAATTGGGACAGTAATGAGGAAATTTAGCAATGCATTATATGAAGATAATTCACAGCTGATTTATTTTGGGATTAGGACGTCGTTGGAGAATTATTATTTTGATTTTTGAAGGGAGGATTGGGATTTGACACGGAGGCACGCAGTTAGGCTATGTCTTTGAGGCGGGTGACGAGGATGTTTAGGAAGTTTGTTAATGGTTTTACGGCCATCATTTTAAGCATGGGGTTAAGGTCCGCATTAAAAGCTAGTTGTACTTCTGCTTCCGATGGATTTTTTTCTGACATGGTGCATTCTAAGGTGAAATCAAAAGGGGCGGAACCGTGTTTGCCTACTAAAATAAAATTATGAGGTTTTTTCTCAAGTATCTTCATTCCCAGTGAAGCCATGCCGGCAATGGTAAAAGAACATTCATCCTCAGTCGATTTCCAGTTTGTAACCTGTTCAGGCATCAGTTTTTCGAAATTATTGAAGTTGCTCAAAAAATTAAAAACTTCTTCAGGCGATTTATTTACTATCGTTTTATCGCTTTCTATTCTGGTCATAAAAAAATTCTTTAAAACATTTATTAATCTTTTCCCCAGGAATCAGGTGCCTGCCGCCATTTTTCCAGTGTTTCGATTTCACTGGCTTTAATATAGTTTGATTCGGCAGCCTGCTTAATAAGTACCTGATAGTCGCATAAAGAGACAATAGGGCATTGGGCTACTTCAAAATTTTTCTTCGAAATATCAAATCCGTAATTGAAAATTGAAATCATCCCTTTCACTTTACAGTGGGCTTCTCTCAATGCAGAAACAGCTTTCAATGAACTTTGTCCGGTCGAAATAAGATCTTCTATTATAACAACTGTCTGGCCGGATTGAACTTCCCCTTCAATAAGATTTTCCCGACCATGGTCTTTGGGCGATGAGCGTACATAAACAAATGGAAGTCCCATTGCTTCAGCAACCAGTGCCCCCTGAGCAATGGCAGCAGTTGCAACTGCAGCAATAACATCCGGTTTTCCATAGCTTTTTTCTATTTGAGCAGCAAGCTTTTGACGAATATAGGTTCGTACAATAGGGTAAGAAAGTGACACCCTGTTATCGCAATAAATAGGTGATTTCCACCCGGAAGCCCATGTGAATGGTTTTTCCGGCTGCAGTTTAATTGCTTTTATTTGAAGTAATTGTTCGGCTATTTTCCTTGAAACGATTGAATCGACTGGCATTTGACAAACGTACAAAAAAAATGAAATCGTTACGTAAAGGTTGGTATGTTTTTCACACGTTTAATTAACTACTAATTAATACTTATGAAATATACCAATTACGCAATACCTTTGCGGATTCTTAACCACCATCCATGCATAAAGTATTTATTAATAATAAGCCACTGATATTTGAGAATATTTACAGTGATTTAAAAGCAACAAATAGTAATTTATTAATACTTAGCGAATCGTCATTTACTATAGATGATATTCTCCATAGAATCGAAACTGAAAATATTCCCGGAATCATTTATTTATCAGTAACACCGGACCAAACCTGGACGGATTTTACGAGCCGATTTGTCGTGGTTGAAGCAGCCGGCGGAGTGGTGAGAAATGAGCTGGGAGAGGTTCTTACTATTTACAGAAGGAAATTCTGGGACCTGCCCAAAGGGAAACTTGACTTTAATGAATCGCCTGAAAGTGCTGCTGTACGTGAGGTTAAGGAAGAGTGCGGATTGAAGAATATTGAGATGAATACTTTCTTAACAAAAACATTTCATATTTATACAGAGAAGAAAAAAAATGTTTTAAAGAAGACCCATTGGTTTACTATGACATCTGACAGTAAACAGCGATTGCTTCCGCAGGAAGAGGAAGATATAGAAAAGGTAGAGTGGATGAATAAGGAAAAAATACTAGAGAAGTTTTATCCAAAGACATATCATTCTATTGCTGAAGTTCTGGATAAATATTTTACCAAACTTGAAACAGTGGAAAGGACATAATTATTTAGCATCAATAAATAAGCGTTGTATTGTTTAGAGGCACTACATGAATAATAATAAATCGTTTTCCGTGTGCTTGAAGAGAACATATTTTGCTGATGAAGCAGCTGTTTTTAATTTATTTAAAGATGGAACGATTTTTAAGCTTACCGGTGCAGATGCTATTCAATATGATTTTAAAGTCAACGGCGACTTTCTTCTAATTTTTGAAAATCGAGGAAGAATATATGGCCGATTTCTTACAATCAAAGCAAATAATATTAATATGGAATGGAATGTGGAAGGCTTCCAAAGGCAGGTTGAACTAATTACAACAGTTGATGTATCCATATTCGGAAACAATGGCGAATGTACTTTTACGCTTAATCATTTAAATATTTTACATGAAGATTCCGCTGCTGCAAAGCGAAGGGCATGGACGGAAATACTTGATAAGGTTGAGCAATTGTTGTGATGTTTTAGATAAAATCGCCAATGAAAAGAACAATTATACTCCGAACGGGAAGGTTTTGTGAATTTTTAAATGAATGGTCAAAAGTAGATAGGAACAGTATTTACAATTAAATTTCTAAGCTACTCAGTGACACTTCGACTTCGCTCACTGACCACACTTCGACTACGCTCACTGACCACACTTCGACTTCGCTAAGTGACCACACTTCGACTGCGCTCACTGACCACACTTCGACTGCGTTCACTGACCACACTTCGACTGCGCTCACTGACCACCCATCGGCTGCGTTCAAGAACCTTCGGCTATGCTCAGGAACCACCCTTCGGCTGCGCTCAGGGAACGGGAGCTTGCTCGTATTTAGGCTTCGGCTTCCTCAGCCGAGCTTCTAGAAAACATTTAACATTTTCTCGTATATCAAAGAGAAAAACAAATTCTAATAAAGATTGGACTCATGAAATAAAATATCAAAAAGTTTGAACGCGTACCTCATTGCAAAATCATTCTCATTTTAGGAATTATAATTCGAATACCTCTAGTCAAAGCAGCTCTTTCGAAGACTAATAATTTGATCAAAGCTCGGCTGAGCGAAGCCGAAGTTAAAATTACAGTTGATCCTCGGTCCCTGAGCGAAGCCGAAGGGTAACCAGATTCAAATTATATTTATTCAAATCATAAAACCTGCCCGTTCGAAGGATATATTATAACAATTCAACTGAATAATAGAAAATTTTCATGTGTCTATTACAATTATTTTGGTAAAGTATCACTCAACTCCCGGAGGTACAAAAGAAGAAATATCACCCTGATACAAAAGAATATCTCTGACAATGGTTGATGAAATGTGAGAAAATTGAGGTTCGGAAACAATAAAAATAGTTTCAACCTCTTGCTGCATGGCATGATTCATTTGAGCAATAGCCCGTTCAAATTCAAAATCGGCGGATGTGCGAAGTCCACGTAAAATATATTGAGCGCCGATTTCTTTGCAGAAATTTACCGTCAGTCCAGAATATCGCATAACTTTTACCTTAGGCTCATTTTGAAAAACTTTTTTAATAAAATGCTCGCGTCTTTCCTGGGAGAAGAAATAATTTTTATTGGTATTGTAGCCTATGCCTACAACAATTTCATCAAATAAAGGTAACCCGCGTTGAATTATATTTTCATGTCCTTTGGTAATAGGGTCAAAAGAGCCCGGGAATACTGCAATACGTTTTGTCATGCGGTTAATTTTTTACAAGTCTAATAAAATTTGTAATATGATTGCCGGCATTCTAAAGAAATTAGGAAATCACAAATGTTTATGGAGAGCTATTTTTTATTTGGATTCTGTTTTATAAAAAGAAAACCCGCAGTTACCGTATTTCCGGATATCAAACGGTTTTGCTATACTATTGAGATGACGTTTTGATTGGTGTTCAACAATTAACCAGCCATTGGGAGAAAGGTAATTGTTTTCAAGAATTAAATCAGGTAATCGGTCCGTCTCTTCCATTTCAAAGGGTGGATCTGCAAAGACGATATCATATTTTTTGCTTTCCTTACTTATGAAACCAAAGACTTCGGAACGGATGCAATTGAAACCGGTAAGATTAAATTCCAAGGCTGCTTTTTTAATAAATTGTATGCATTGGATATTGTCATCAACACATGTAATAGAATTCGTTCCCCGTGAAGCAAATTCAAAAGCAATGCTTCCTGCACCGGCAAACAGATCAAGGACAGATAACTCCTCGAAGTCAAAATAGTTGTTTAGAATATTAAACAAGGCAGATTTTGCAAAGTCTGTCGTTGGACGAACAGGCAGGTTTACAGGCGGACGCAAGAGCCGGCCTCTTAGATTTCCTCCTGTTATTCGCAAAGTGAAAAGCTGTAAAGGGTTGAGTATTTATGAAAGGGGATTCCGCTGTCGTTGAAAATATTCAATAACGACGAAGGCTTCTCAGGGAAAACGATGTTACGAATGTATTTATATAGCATATTGTATAGCGGTGAATCAGCATCAATTTCACCGGTAACTGTTAAAGGTGTTTTTTCAGGATTTAATTCAAGTTGCTCGCAAATAAAAAGTGTATAGTAAAGAACATCTTCATTGGTTTGCCAGGCAAAACTATTCATCAAAATCAATTTTTTATTTTCTGTAACAACAACATCCATACTATTACCGTGAATGTTAAGCAGCATTTGATGTCCCATATCCGTTTTCATTTGAAGGGAAAGTCCGGTTAAAATGGCCTGTGAAAAATGCCACAATTTAGGATCCTGGAACAAATGGTTAAGTTCCCTTTCAAGTTCACGATCAATGCTGAAGATAGAATAAAGATGAAACGAAGGGACAAATTCAGCATGGATGCTTATGTCACTGCTTGATGGAAAATTCTTCCGAAAGTAAATATTCTCATCTCCTTTTCTAAAGAGCGCATCCGGTACTAGAGTATACTCATTGCCTGAAATACATACAGCCGCTTTAGAAAATTCATAATTCCTCAATAACCGGCTATGGGCAGTAACTTTTTCAAGCTCCTGTTTCCATTCATCCTTTTTCTCATTTTCGTGCATAATTTCTACAGCAAGTAAGCGTCCTGAACGCCTTTCTTTTAAAGCCAACTGAACAACCTCTTTTTCAACGATGATGAGGAGATCGCACGTTCCTGAAGTCTTTGCTTCGAGAGAATGATCGGCATAGAAAAGTGATTCGTCCTTTTGGGCGGTTTGGAAGATATTTTCAGTATAGGAGCTCAAAGTATTGCTGTTGGTTGTCGGGCTAATATACGAAGTATTTTTTGAAATGAAATTGAAAGGAACTTTATTGGGGGGGGGAGGAGATAAAATGATTTAAACAAGGATTATCGATC
>JAYURB010000180.1:0-4001 GCA_043756425.1 Bacteroidota bacterium | reverse complement strand
TGATCAGATTCATGATTTCGATGTGGTAAATGGATTTGGAAATAGAAAAGGGATTAATACGTTTATTAAATTGTTCGATGTATTCAGAAATCCGGGAGTACTAATCATAAACGGAAATAATTTTCACATACTAGTGGGAAATATACTGGAACCTTTCGATAGAGGAAAGGAAATCGGTGCCTTTAACTCCACTTTTCAGGCTTGTAATAATACTTTCCTCAACCTTAATTTTGGTTTAATTGCCGGCGCTTCCAATTCATTGAACACCTTTTCGTTTAAATGTAATTCACTTAATGATATGGTACACGGAGCTTTTGTGAGCGGAATAGATTATTTTCAAATGCATACTAATTATATTCATGTAAACAGCAATTTTTCCACTTATGGTATTTACATGGAAAATTGTACAGGCTATACGCTGGAGAATAATACATTAGATTATGGCTCTCCAAACTGGTTTCAAAACCCTATAGGAATAATAAACTACTTTGCCACTGCAAACAATAATCAAAATGAAATCCGGAACAATGAAATTACAAATTTTAAATATTCTATGCTGCTGGAAGGTGAACACCGCTCAGCTGTTTTCCCTAATGACGGTCTAAAGTTGTGGTGCAATTCATTAAAAAGTTATTCTAAAGCAATAGCTGTCACTGTTCCACCTGGTATTGCAGGAAAGCAGGATGGTCAAGATCCGAATAGGGGTGCAAACAATCTATTTGAACCTTATGGATGCTATTTTTCAAATGAAGGGGAGTTGTATAATCCTGCAGGAAATAATCCTTTTGATTATTATCATAAATTAAATAGCGTTACAGATTATGTAGAACCTATTTCTGGATGTTATACTGTTTCACAAGTAACGTCTCAAGCAATTCCTGTCTTTTTTAATGCCTCTATAGATTGGCCTACAACCACAACCGATTGTAATCCTGTCTGGCGAATAATTGATCCTTTAGCTTCAACTAATAATAATATGGTTTTAAAGGTTAGTAATATTGCATTTAACAAACCTGTTAGTGAATTAGAAATTAATAAACAGATTCGGTATTATTTACACGACTCAGGAATATTTAACCCATTAGATAGTATTATCAGTTTAGTTAAAACCACAAATACAAAAGGTCGTGATTACCTGTTAGCATTTGCTTACGCTAAAATAGGAAATGATTCCAGCCTGACTGTTCTAATAAATAAATTAAACAATGATTCAATATTTAAGGAATTAAATACAGCTTCTCTTTTAACGGACAGTGTTAACTGGTACGAATTAAAAAACAATTCGTTTAAAGAATCTGTTTTGATAGCATGTGCTATGGATTCCACCAAATATGCTTATACTGCAGCTAGAAATATCCTGAGTTTCCTATACGATGAACCTTTTCCAGAAGTAATAATCTATCCTAATGCTGTTACTTTACCACGTATTGCTGGAAGTAAAAAAATTGATGGAAATACACGAATTTATCCAAATCCTTTTGAATCGGAGTTAGTTATAGAATTGAATGGTTCTGATGAAGTGCATGAAGTGTCTATGATAAATGTACTGGGTATAGAAATTAAACATATAAAATTATCCGGAAATCAAACTTACAGAATAAACACATTAGACCTGGCTTCCGGTTTATATTACATAAACATTTTATGTAATGAAAGTAAGATATATTCCGGACTATTAAATCATATTAATAATTGAAAAATTTTCTTTATATGTTTTTATGTTTGTTGGGTCTAACATTACAAGCCCAACAAACTTATTTTAATAACCGCTACGACTTTAATAATAGTTGGTGTGAAGGAGGACTTAGCATTCATGCCGATACGAATAAAATAACCATATTATCTGCTGCATGTGCAAACCCGGGCTTATCAGGTCCCCTGAATGCAGCATTTCTTCAACTTGATTTTAGCGGTCTTGCAATAAATACAAATTTTATAAATATTTATAACAATAATGTATATATTGGAGGTGATGGTTCCCTTAGTAAAACTACTTCAGGTTACATTTTTGCCGGTTCTTTGGAAGATACGATCAATGTAGATGTGTTTTTAGCAAAATTGAATAGTTTAGGAGATACTCTATGGACCCGTAGGGTTGGGGATAGTGCCTTTCAGAGTGGTTGGATGGCTAAACCTGTTTCTGACGGAGGATACGTATTGTGTGGCTCAACCGCAACAGTTGATTCATTTGGTAATGCATTAATAATAAAAACAGATAGTTCTGGAAATGTAATATGGCAAAAAGATTATGGATACTTTGGTAGTAACGAAATAGCTTTTGCCTTTACTCAAACAAATGATGGAGGATATGCACTAACAGGCTGGCGACGTTATCCAAGTTCTTTAATTGATATCTACCTTTTAAAAATCGATAGTGGCGGCAACTTTCAATGGGACACAACCTATGGTAGTCAATGGCGTGAAGAAGCATGGAGTATTGTTTCTACCCAGGATGGTAATATAGTAATTGCAGGAGCTTATGCATATAGTTTGCAGGGCCGGCATCCCTATCTTGCAAAGTTTGATTTATCAGGTAATATGTTTTGGGAAAAAAATGTGTCGGGAGGCTTCGGCGATGGTACTTTATATTCCGTAAGAGAACTAAGCGATGGTTCATTAATTGCAACAGGTGATCATGCATATCCACCTTTTCCACCAAGCACTCAGGGTGTAATTTTAAAAACAACGGCCAATGGAGATAGTCTGTGGTATAAAAATTATTACAGTTCCTACTACGGCCGTTCTTATTTAAGAGACATTTACCCTACTCCCGATTGTGGTTTTGTTGCTTGTGGTTTTGTAGTGCCGCAATTGCCCGATACAGGCCACCAGGATCTATGGGTACTTAAAGTGGACAGTGTTGGGTGTGAAGTTTCTAATTGTACTGTTGGTATTAATGAGTATCTTGAGAATAAAATTAGTGTGTCGGTTTATCCAAATCCTTTTAGTAATGAATTGAATATTGAGTTAAATGGAAAGGAAGATTTCTATTTTCTTAAAATATACAATACTCTGGGA
This sequence comes from Bacteroidota bacterium, assembly GCA_043756425.1. GTDB lineage: Bacteria > Bacteroidota > Bacteroidia > AKYH767-A > 2013-40CM-41-45 > JADKIH01. Next base: position 983 of record JAYURB010000180.1, on the reverse strand, counting down.
ATGGAATTATTAAAAACTTCAGTGCAAGGAAACAAAATCAATACTATTAATTTTTCAGATTTACCAATTGGACTATATTTGTTGAATATAAGTGGAAGTAATAATTTGGTTTTTAGTAGCAAGATTAACCATGTTTCCGAATGAAATGCGTTTTAATTATCATAATATTAATTCTGGGCTTCCAATGCGAAGCCCAGAACTATTTTAATAAAAGGTTTAATGACGGCAGTAATTCAGAAAATGGATGGAGCTTACAGGTTGTCGATGATACAATTTCAATTGCTTTCACTTCTTTATTTTTTAATGGTTTTGGTAATCTGGTTTCAGCAGGATTGTTGCAATTAGATTATTTGGGAAATTTAATTGACACCAACTTCTATAGCTTTCCATGGGTATGGACATACTCCGGTGGGCCTCAATCCATTAATAAAACGAATTCAGGATTTGTAATTGGCGCTTCTTATCAAGATACGATGCAAATTGATGCTTTTTTAATTAAATTAGATTCTAAAGGGGATACAATTTTTACAAAAAGATATGGAGATAGTACCTTTCAGAGTAGCTGGATGGCTCAACAAGTATCGGATGGAGGTTATTTTTTATGTGGCCAAAGCGCTACAGTGGATACATTGGGGAATGCATTAATAATAAAAACAGACAGTTCAGGAAACTTAATCTGGCAAAAGGATTATGGTTATTTCGGAAGTGAGGAAGTTACTTTTGCTTTTACTCAAACATCAGATGGCGGATATGCACTAACAGGTTGGCGACATTATCCAGGTTCATTATTTGATATCTACCTGTTAAAACTAGACAGCGGCGGCAACTTTCAATGGGACACTACCTATGGAAGTCAACGGGCTGAGGAAGCCTGGAGCATTGTTTCAACCCAGGATGGTAATATAGTAATTGCTGGAGCTTATGCATATAGTTTGCAGGGCCGGCATCCCTATCTTGCAAAGTTTGATTTATCAGGTAATATG
>JAYURB010000179.1:0-4019 GCA_043756425.1 Bacteroidota bacterium | reverse complement strand
GGGATGCGAAGCCTGAATTTTTTTTAATGTTAAAAAGATTCCTAAGTCTTCCATCAATCGATCTAATACTAATAAGGGACCTAAGATGTAGGTATCTGCAACAGAAATATCTTTTGCCTGTGTAAAAATATCTTTTGTTTGAATGTGTTTGCTGATGGCATTTGCCAATTGATCCAGCTTGCCATCTTCAACACGACCTAGCGATAATAACGTGCGATGTTTTACTTTTCCGTTTTCGCGATATGATTCAACCAAATGATAATACGCATCGCCACGGTTATTCTTTGTTACTTTGATAAACATGATCGAAAGTAATTAGACCACAAAAATATCTCAAAAGCCATTGAATATTACATTGTGTAAAAATATTGTTCACTACACTTTTGAAAAAATAAAAAATATTTTCCCTATTGACGCGGGTTACAGAGGGTCAAAGTAACAGTTGCTGTCAAACTCGGGAGAATAGGTAATTCATTCTGACAAGTACAGTAGTTCGGATTGCATTTTCAACTAAATTATCATCGATCTCCAAAAAGGCATGATCAGGGTAAACGGTAAATTTTTTCTATGGCATCGAATAGGCCATGGCAACACCAATGGGTGATTTCGGTACGGTATTCATAATTTTTTCATTCAAGGTTCAGACTTATTTTTCAAAATCAGAAAAATAAAAAATTGACCCGAATTAAATAAAATTCCTATCTTTATTTTCCCAAACTCCCCCTCATGAAAAAAATCCTACTCCTCACAACATTTGTAATTATTTCATCTAAAATTTTCGCTTCCTGCTCTCCGGGGTATTCGGAAGTTATCGTACAGATTATCCCCGATTCTTTCCCCAATGAAATATCCTGGAATATTACCAATTCCCAGAATCAAATCATTGCCTCCGGAGGTTCAATGGGTGATACAATTTGCGTTGACACTACGGAATGTCATACTTTCCATATTCTAGACAATTACGGTGACGGTATTCAAAGTCCGGGTGGATACTGGCTTTATGTTAATTCCGCTTTGCTCGCTTCAGGGAACAATTATGGCTATGGAGAACTAAAAACCTTTAATTGCCCTGTTGGATCTTTATGTTCTAACCCTGCTCCTCTTACGTATGGAACCCATATAGCAGGATTCGACGACACCTGGTATGAATATACTCCTACTGCTACAGGCACTTATTTATTCAACACCTGTGGACTTAATACCTGCAATACTAAGATTTGGGTTTATACCATATGCCCTGCTTTTCCTTATGCAGAAGGTGTGCAAGGTACCTATGCATATAGTGACGACAATAATTGCGGAACCCAGGCTGTACTCAATGTAATGCTTTCTGCAAACTTTCATTATCTTATTAGGATTGGTGACAATCAGGATTCCTGCACTTCACCCGTTGTATTTGAATTTTCATACGTTGGACTTGTTCAGGGTTGTACTGATTCACTTGCCTGCAATTTTAATCCAATGGCTGTTGTTGATGATGGTAGTTGTTTGTATCCTCCGAGTCCTGCCTGTTCCGGTCCGGATCTTCAGGTCGATTCAAATATTTTTATATCGTCGCTTTCAATTATGTCACATGTAGCCGATAATTGTGACGTGGCAGAAGGCTGTGTAATGGACTATGGCACACGAAATGTAATTACTTTTACAACCCGTATCAATAATATTGGATCGCAGGATTTCTATATTGGAAGCCCTTCAGGTCAGCCCGGAATGTTTAATATGAATAATTGCCACGGCCATGCGCATTATGAAGGTTATGGTGATTACCGACTTTTTGATAGTAATGGAAACGTAGTTCCCGCAGGGCATAAAAATGGTTTTTGTGTCATTGATCTTTGCGGTTTCGGACAATATACTTGTGGCAATATGGGTATTACCTCATTATGTTACGATGCTTATGGTGCCGGTACACAATGTCAATGGCTCGATATTACTGATGTTCCAACGGGCGACTATCGTGTTGTTGTAATTATCAATTCAAAACATTTACCCGATGCTTTAGGTCGATTTGAAACAAACTATTCAAATAATGCTTTACAGGTTTGTATGCATATTACTCATAACCCTACGGGTGCACCAACCTATTCCCTACTGCCAAATTGTACACCGTATGTTGATTGCACAGGGTTACCGGGAGGTATCGCCGAAGTTGACTGTAATGGCATTTGCAACGGTCCCGGAATTTTTGGTGACGTTTTTCAAAATGCAAAACTTGATTCACAGGATGTGTATACGTACCTGGATATACTTCAGTCCAACATTCCCGCCAATCATTGTAACGACCTAAGCGGCGACTCTCTTTTAACTGTTTACGATGCTGCTTTGGTTAACTGGTGCAAGCGTCAAAGTCCTTTACATCCTGCTGGAAGTACACACAATCATTGTAATTTCCCACGCAATATTCTTAACCCTAACGATTCAGTTGGTCTTGCCATTAAAAGCGTTAACTGGATTAACAATTATTTAGATGTAGAAATATTAAATCCTTTATCTAAAGTTAAAGCGTATCAATTCTCCATTAGTGGTGTAACAATTAGCAACGTTGTAAGTCTTGCCAGCCCGGTTGATTTTCCAATTGATGTCAGATACATTTCTTCTAAAAATGAAGTGATAGCAATTTCATTGGAAGACTCATCTCTGAATCGCTCCAGCCTTCCACAGAATTTAGTGCGTATATACTTTAGTGCTATTACGAATTCGCAAGTATGTATCAGTAAAATAACCGATGTAATCAATCAGAATGCGGAACGTACTATTAATACTATTTATGGCTCCTGCTTTCAATCACCAACTGCCGGAATTCAAAATATAGGAAAAGAATCCGGACTCGTTATTATCCCTAACCCTGCAATTGACAGAATCTTTATGCATATAAACGGTTATACTGAAAATTCTCAAATTGTTATTATGGATGTTCAGGGAAAAACATATAGCATTCCTAAAACATTTATTAAAGATTCCTGGTATGAAATGAATTTGGAAGAAATTCCTGCAGGAGTTTATTTTGTGATTTTAAGGAATAAGGATTTAATGGAAACTGCACGGTTTATTAAAATGTAGTTTCGTTTCCTCATCCTTTTACAATCTATTGAAAAGACCAATTTAATGAGTTGGCTTTGTTTAATGAGAGGTACGTATTTTTATGCCGGTGAAATATAACCGCGGCGAGGCGGCGGTTCGCAGCGGAACCGCGGCGAAAATGCAGCTTTGCTGCATTTAAAAAACGGACAACTACTTTTTCTAAAAATTGTTCTGGTTGACTTCTGTAAATTTGCTTTTTAGTCTAGAGGACCTTTTAGAAAACTGGCAGCATTTGAAAAAGTTAAACTACTTAACACAATTGAAAATTAAAACCTGAAATTATATTGCCTATCACACCTAATAATAATTTTGAAAACAAAAATACAAGCTAAAAATAAAATAATTAGGCGGTAACCAATTTTCTAAAAGGTCCTCTGGATGACAGCCGTATATGTGGTGTATTGCAGAGAACATGATGCCGAAGGCATCATGTTCTCTGCACCAGGTAAAAATTTGCACTGTCATCCAGAGGACCTTTTAGAAAACTGGCAGGATGTGAAATTCATAAACCTTTTACCTCAATTAATAATTGAATAATAATTGTACTGCTTTCTTCCTTTCAAACTTCTACAAATAAAAATCATCTTCGAAATCGTGGCTATTAATTATACCCTACCAATTTTCTAAAAGTTCCTTTGGATGACGACTCTGCTTTTGTTGTTATGTGGAGAACATGACACAGAAGGCGTCATGTTCTCCACACAAGGTAAAAATTTGTCCTGTCATCCAGAGGACCTTTTAGAAAATTGGCAGGATTTGAAAAAATTTTACTAGTTACACAATTGAAAATTAAAAACTGAAAACATGTTGCCTATCACACCTAATAATAATTTTGAAAATAAAAATACAAGCTAAAAATAAAATAATTATGCATTAACCAATTTTCTAAAAGGTCCTCTGGATGACAACTGTATATGTGGTGTATTGCAGAGAACATG
>JAYURB010000178.1:0-4029 GCA_043756425.1 Bacteroidota bacterium | reverse complement strand
CTTTCAGATTAGGAACAGCAAAGTTTTGCCCGTGATGCGTATATAAACTTAACAATCCCGATATGGAAAAAAAGAAAGTAATGCAGATCAATAAAAGTATTCCCGAATTTTTTATAAAGGTACGACTGGTAAGAAAATTACCTTTGGATTTTGAATTTGTCATTAATGAATGTTAACGGGTCTAAGTTTTTTCTTCATTCCGTATTCAAGAATACGGTCAATGAAATCATATGGTTTATAACCGGCCAAAGCTGTCTGGTGAAAAATGCAGGTAGCCGGAGTCATGCCGGGCAGGGAATTAACTTCAATGAAAATAGTTTCTATGCGTCCGTCAGTAAATATTCTGACAAAAGCATCGATGCGGGCATATCCTTCAACATTTAAAAGACTTGCTGCATGCATAAAGTCATTTTTAACGATGTCAGAAATTCTTTGTCTTTCTTCCGGGTCAATGGAATATCTGGCAGGAGTAATGTTCTGCCCTTCACCGGCAAGAAATTTCTCCTCCAACGACAATACATCACCTCCTGAAAGCGCTTCTGAAGCTTCGAAGATTTCAAAAATACATTCGCCTTTATCGCTAAATCTGGTTAACAATCCTCCGGTAATTTCCAGAAAGTGCTCAGCACCTTTGGATGTAATAAGTTCTTCAATTAAAAATTGCTTCTTTATCGGAAATTCTTCTTTAAGTTTTAAATTTAAAATTGCTGCTTCCGAAGGATTCAATTCTACTGTTTTTCTGAATATAGAATCGGCAAAAGCAATAAGTTCCTTTTCATTACGGATTTTTTTTACAGCGCTGCTGCAACCATCATCAACGGGTTTGGCAATAAATGGAAAAGGAAAATCACGGCGAATCTCATCAAGCATTTTCTCTTTTTGATTTTTCCATTCGTCCATATTAATAAGGCGGTGCGAAGCCACAGAAAATCCATGTTGCTTTAGAATTTCATTGGTTTCAAACTTATTAATCGTAATTCCGCTAGACATAACCCCCGAACCATTGTAAGGTATGTTATATTTTTCGAGCATCTTTTGAATAGCTCCATCTTCACCTGGCCTTCCGTGTAAGGCTATAAAAGCTACATCAACAAGTTCAGAAAGTTCAGGATACGAAATCACTTTGGGTGCTAAAACATTATTTGTGGAAGAGTATTTCGAAGTAATATTTTCACAAAGCATTATTATTTCTTTCACCACTTCATGTTGAGCATAATGAAGCGCCTTTTCTTTTATATCATCAGCATTATCTTTTAACATGAGGTTAACAGGAAGCTGGAAGAGGCGATGACTCTCTTCAGAACCGATAAGAAAAATTGGAATGGGATTGTATTTATCAGACGAGGATAGCTTCTCAAAAACATTTCTTCCGCTTTCCACTGAAATATGTCTTTCAGAAGAGAAGCCTCCCATAATTACAGCAACATTAATTTTTTTGCTGATACTATTTTTAAGGGAAACAATTGTTTCATCAAGATGTTGAAGCTTTGCTTCCAATCCTTTCCTGTCGCTCATGTCAGTAATCCTTTCATACAATGACATTCGAATAATAAAGGTGAGGAATTGAGAAGGATTTAATCCGATCTCTGCAGCCTGATGAAAAAAGAAGGACGAAGGCATCATGCCTGACGTTGTATTGGGATCGTTCAGGAAGACCTTTCCGACAGAAGTAATAAACCCATCGATACGGGCGTAAACATTAAAATTGAATGAGAGAAAAAGTCTTTCACATTCCTGCCTGATAAATTGAATTTGCTCGTATGGCAATTCAACCGGAGTAATCTTTCTGGAAAGTCCGGGAAGATATTTGGAACGGTAATCAAAAAGTTCTTTTCCTTTACGAATTTCAGTAGGGGGCAAAGCAACCGGATTTCCATTTTCATTTCGAATGACAATACATGAAAATTCTTTACCCTCGATAAATCTTTCTACAACGACTTCACTTTCTCCATCAAATGCTTCCAGAATTATTTTCTTTGTTCCACTGGTAAAAGTTTCGTTTATTATTTTCTCCAGATCATCAGGATGAAATATCTTCGTTATCTTGCCATTTACCGAAAGATAAACAGGTAAGCCAAGGCCTTCGCGGATATCCGTAATCGAACGAATGAGACTGAATTTCGATGCCTGGTCCAAGGGAATCCATTCTTCATCGGTTATCTCCCTGGTAAAAAATGCATGATCAATTGACTTAAGTAAATCATCCTGATCTTCGTCTCTTACAATGGATATTCCTATGGAAGATCCCTGATGAGCAGGTTTAACAACGCAGGGAAAACCAATTTCACTTTTTATTTGAGAAAGAATATCCGTCTTATTCTTGTCATTCCATTCATTTTTATTTATTAAAATGTATGGGGGCCCGGCAAAACCGGCATCCTTCATTAATTTTTTCTGAACAGCTTTATTTATACCTATTGCAGAAGACAATATTCCTGAACCGGAGTAGGGAATACCGGCATATTCTAACAATCCCTGAATTCGGCCATCCTCACCAAAAGAACCGTGCAGACATAAAAAAGCAAAATCTATTAAGCTCGGGAGTTCATCAATAGTTATTTTCCTCCCTAATTTTTTTATAAGCTCAGCCTGCTGTGAAGTATTTAAATCACCAAGGCTTTCAGCATAAATCTGGTAATTACTTTCCGAATCAGAAAGCATTGAAACAGGGGGGTAGTAATCACGAATACTTCCTTTGTAAACATATGCCCAATCGAGAAGAATAAAGTTGCTGAAACTGTCTACAAAGACAGGAATTGCATCAAAGATTGATTTATTCAAGTTGTCATAAACGGTCCGCCCTCCGGCAAAAGAAATTTCTCTCTCCCTCGAAAAACCACCGAAAAAAATACCGATTTTTAATTTCATGAATCAATTCCCAGAATTTGCTAAGGTAAGCAATTCAACTTCCTTTTTGTTCAAAACAAACGTTTGACTTTTAAAAAGATTTTGTTCAAATCTTGTGTTAGAAATTAATTTTCTCACTGTTATTTTACATTCATTCCAAGGTTATACATTAGAAACGAGAAAATATCAGATTGTTCATCGATTTGTTTTGATACAGGTTTACTTGAACCAAGAGCTGTTGTACTGGCATGCCCGGAGTTTATATCTATACGGATCATAACAGGTTTTTTTCCTTTATATTTTTCCTGAAGGGTAGCAATAAATTTAAAGGAGTGGGCAGGAACAACTCTGTCGTCATGATCACCGGTGATTACTAGGGTAGCTGGATACTCAGTTTTTTTCTTGATATTATGCAATGGGGAATAGGAGAGAAGGTTTTTAAAATCCTTTTCATCGTCGCTCGATCCGTAATCACCTTTCCATGCCCATCCTATGGTGAATTTATGGTATCGCAGCATATCCAATACACCTACAGTAGGCAACGCTACTTTAAACAAATCAGGTCGTTGTGTCATAACTGCACCAACAAGTAAACCTCCGTTTGATCTTCCGCTTACTCCAAGCTTTTCAGGGTTTGTGTATTTTTTATTAATCAGGTATTCTGCACCGGCAATTAAATCGTCAAATACATTTTGTTTTTTAAACCCTGTTCCCGCTTGATGCCAGTCTTCTCCATACTCACCGCCACCTCTAAGGCATGGAACTGCCATTACTCCGCCGTTTTCCAGAAAAATCATTCTTTCAATTTTTAATGCCGGCGTCATTGAGATATTAAAACCACCGTAACCAAAAATTAATGTCGGATTGTTACCATCCAATAAAATTCCCTTTTTATGAAATACAAACATTGGTATTGGAGTTCCATCTTTACCGGTATAGAACAATTGTTTTGTTTCGAAATCATTCGGATTAAAATCCATTTTCGGCTTGAAATAAATCTGCTGAACTCTCGTCTTTAAATTATATTGATAAATAACAGAAGGAGAAGTAAAGCCGGTAAGAGCATAAAACAAATTCTCGCTTTTTTTACTCGCCGAGATCTGATCAACCGATCCTATCATATCCAGGGGAACTTCACCAATTAATTCCCCTGATTTAGAAAATAATTTAAGAACAGAGATA
>JAYURB010000177.1:0-4037 GCA_043756425.1 Bacteroidota bacterium | reverse complement strand
CAAATAGCTTTTAGCTGCCTGTCAGGATTCGTTACGAAAATATTCGCAGGATAAATTGTAACTCCTGAATTTTTCTCGATTGTTCGTCCTGAAACAGGGTCAATAGTAACAATTTCTTCAATTTCATCCCCAAAAAAATTAAAGCGGTAGGCAGCATCTCCATAGGCAATAAAAACATCTACTGTTTCTCCCCGTACTCTGAATTTTCCCCTTGTGAAATCGGTTTCCGTTCTTGAATAGAGAGAGGTAACCAATTTATGTAAAAATGCATTGCGTCCTATTCTGTCACCTTCTTTGATAACAATAGTACTCTCTTTAAAGTCGTCTGGATTACCAATGCCATATATACAGGAGACAGAACTCACAACTAAAACATCTTCACGACCCGAAAGAAGGGAGGTAGTTGTGCTTAATCTAAGTTTTTCAATTTCATCATTAATGGCAAGATCTTTTTCTATATACGTATTAGTTGTAGGAATAAATGCTTCCGGTTGGTAATAGTCGTAATACGATACAAAGTATTCAATAGCATTCTCTGGAAAAAACTGTTTGAATTCACCGTATAACTGAGCAGCCAGTGTTTTATTATGACTTAATACAAGCGTAGGTCGTTGTATTCTGTTAACTACATTAGCTATTGTAAAAGTCTTACCCGAACCGGTTACTCCCAAAAGTGTCTGAGCTTTATCTCCACGCAAAAGGCCTTGAGTCAATTGATCAATAGCTTGTGGCTGATCACCTGTTGGTTGAAATTCGCTGGTTAATTTAAAAGGCATGAAAAAATTTAATGCGCGAAAATTGGCTCATTCCAAATTTCCCAAGATTTTTCAGCCTGCAGTCTAAGCATTCTGAAACCATTATGAATGAATGCTCCGGATTCCTTGGCTTTTTCTAAGAACCTTGTTTGTGCAGGATTATATACCAAATCAAAACATAGATTTTTATGAGTAAGGAATTCATAAGGAATATTCGGGTATGAATCTACATTAGGGTACATTCCCAATGGTGTTGTATTCACAATGATCTGATAGGCCTTCATTGTATTTGCATTCAAATCTGCATAGGAATAATGAAAACGCGACTCTTCACGCGTTACAAAGAAATGCTCAATATTAAGCTTACGAAATACATAACTAACCGCTTTTGCTGAACCACCCGTTCCAAGAATTAATGCCCGGCGGTGATGAGGTCTGAGTATTGGACGAATGGCAAGTTCGAATCCCCATGCGTCAGTATTATAACCGAAAAGTTCAAATTTTGTCTGGTCTTGTCGTACGATACGAACAGTATTGACAGCCCCTATCTTTTGCGATATATCATCAAGATTATCAAGCATGGGAATAATTTCCTGCTTAAAGGGTATAGTAATATTCAGCCCAACCAATTCAGGTACATCTCTGATTATCTTTTTAAGATCGTATATATTTTCAGTATCGTAATTTTCATAGAGAGCATCAGCAATACCTTCGCGCTGAAATTTTTCCATAAAAAATTTTCGGGAATAAGAATGCTCAAGGGGATACCCAAATAAACCAAATCGTCTCATTATATTAATTTAATTACAAAATTCATTTAATTACACAGTACTCTTTTTGCCAATTTTTGATTTTATGATTCCGAATAAAATTGGCAGAACGGAAACAAGAATTATACCTAGCGTCACAATAGAAAAATTTTCCTTAACCCAAGGGTTATTTCCTAATGCATATCCCGCCAGGGTAAACGTGAAAATCCATATTAGATTCCCTGCAACGCAGAACAATAAAAATCGTTTATACAGCATGCTGCCTAGTCCGGCTACAAAAGGAGCAAATGTCCGGATAATAGGAACAAACCGTGCAATGATAACAGTTTTTCCGCCATGCTTTTCGTAGAAAAGATGAGTTTTTTCAAGATAATCTCTTCGAATCAACCTGCTTTTTGATTCAATCAACCTACGGCCAAGGAAATTGCCTATTGTAAAATTTACATTGTCACCTATAAATGCTGCAAAAAATAAAATTGGTATTAATAACCAGATATTTAACAAACCGGCACCTGTTAAAGCACCGGCAGCAAAAAGCAAGGAATCACCGGGTAAAAATGGAGTGATTACCAATCCTGTTTCGCAAAATATAATTAAGGCAAGAATTAGATAAGTTTGGTTATTGTATTGACTTACAATGTCAAATAGATGCTTATCTATATGCATGATAAAATCAAAGAGTTGATGCAGTAATTCCATTTTCTAATAAAAATATTTAAAAATTGGGTGTAAACCGAACTTAAAAACTTGTGCAAAGATAAGGTTAAATAGTTTTTTTTAGCTGATTAAAATCAACCTTTTAAAATAAATTTGCAATTAATCTAATGACAGAAAAGTGAAACTAAAGCCCGGTGACATTGTTCGTTTCCTAAATGAGTCCATTGAAGGAAAAGTAAACCGCATTTTAACAAACGATAGGGTGGAAGTGCTGGATTCTCATGGCTTTTCTCATATTAGTCTTGAAAAGAATCTTGTTCTGATCGAATTGGTTTTAGATGAAAGTCAGTTAATGGATTCTAAGGAAAAACTAAACACTCCTGAATTAAACAAATTTCCGGCACCCGGTAATTCAGTATCCAACATTATTCAATCATTAGAATTGGACCAAACTATCTATGCTGCCGTCAGGCTTATGGATGAAAAAAGTCCTTTAACGACTGATGTAGAACTTATATTGATCAACAATACACAATTCTACATTTGTTATACTGTTTCCAGAAAGCACCAGGATTTGCGCTCGGGACTTGGGTCCGGACAAATGCCATCCCGAGGAGAAAAATTTATTGGCATATTTTCACAAGATGAACTTCATCGCTTTGATGGTTTTGAATTTCAATTCTTATTCTTTGACAACAATGAATTTAAACCCAGACCTCCGGCTATTAAATCCCTTCAATTTAATTCATCGGATTTTATGGATTTAAATTATCGAAAACTGTATTATAAAAAAGACGACACCGTTTTATTGATGCCTTTATATAATTGCGAATCGGACGAATATGTTGACATTTCAAAACTAATAGACAGGTACAAGCAATCTGCTGAAGAAGAAGAAAAAAGAAATGCACTTCGAAAAGGAAAAACAAAGCAGGAAAAATTCACCGTTCTAACAAGGCAAAAAGTGGTCGATCTTCATATAGAAGAACTCATGAAAGAGCATTCGGAAATGTCCGGCTCGCAAATTATTTCCTACCAGTTAAATTATTTTATTTATGAAATGGATCAGGCAATTTTAAACAAACTTCATAAAATTACCTTTATTCACGGAGTTGGTAATGGCGTTTTAAGAAGTTCGATTCGAGAGGAGTTAAAACGATTGCCCAACATTCGTTACAACGATGCACCGCCCGAAAAATATGGTTATGGCGCTACAGAAGTAGAATTTATCTGAAAGGTTCCCACAGTTCAATTTTATTAATATCCTAAAATTTTTAACATGCTTTTAGCGCTTTGCTCTTTGGCAAATAGTCGGGTAGTAATTTCTCCTTCACTGTCCCTGTCAATAATTACTACCTTGGGAGCAGGGACAAGACAATGTTGAATACCTCCATATCCGCCAAGACTTTCCTGATATGCTCCTGTATGAAAGAAACCAATAAATAAAGGATCCTCCACAAAGGCTTCTTCTTGGGGAAGATAAACCTGGTTTACATGCGATTCTGTATTATAGTAATCGTCACTATCGCATGTTAGTCCTCCTATATTAACTCTGGTGTAATCCTTATCCCAATGATTTAAAGCAAGCAAAATAAACTTCTGTTTTATTCCCCAAGTATCGGGCAGAGTGGTAATAAATGAGCTGTCAATCATATACCAAAGCTCGTTGTCGTTTTGTTGCTTTTTATCAATAACAGAAAATAGGGTAGCGCCGCTTTCAGCAACAGTAAAGCTTCCGAATTCAGTAAAGATATTGGGTTCTTCAACTCCTCTGGCCCGGCAAGTAGATTTGATCTGCTTTATTATCTGTTCAGCCATATATTCATAGTCGTATTCAAAACCCAGCGTCTTTCGG
>JAYURB010000176.1:0-4038 GCA_043756425.1 Bacteroidota bacterium | reverse complement strand
CAAGTTCAAGAAGAAATTCATGCAGCAAAACTTGTCCTTTCTCCTACTCGTACCTATGCACCGGTTCTTAAAAAAATTCTTTCGGAGAAAAGAAAAAGTATACACGGGCTAATTCATTGCAGCGGTGGCGGTCAAACCAAGGTTCTGAATTTTGTCAGGAACATGCATATCGTTAAAGACAATTTATTCCCAATGCCTGAGTTGTTTAAATTAATACATGATGAAAGCAAGACGGAATGGAAAGAAATGTACAAGGTTTTTAATATGGGACATCGTTTTGAAATTTACTGCAATGAAAAAGATGCTGCTTACATGATTGAAACTGCTGAATCTTTCAATGTAGAAGCAAAAATTATTGGTCGTTGTGAAAATACTTCCGGCCAAAAATTAACCATTAGCACTTCCGAATACTCCTTCTCGTATTAGCGTCTTCACTCTGTTATCGCCGTGTGTTTGCAGTTCACATTTCTGAAAGTGAAATTGCAAATCATAAAAGGGACAATGCTTCATTCTATGGCATTATTAAAAACACATAATCAGATATTACAATTACCTTAACATATAATAATAAACAACACCATCATGCTTATTGAAAAACTCCAGCATATCAAACAACGTTTTGAAGATGTTGAAATGCAACTCAGCTCTCCTACAGTAATGACAGATATGAAACGTTATGCCCAATTGAACCGTGAATACAAAGATCTGAAAGCTATTGTAGAGAAATTCCATGAATACAAGATGGTTCAAAGCAATCTTGAAAATGCAAAGAGTGTAATGGCCAATGAAAAAGATGAAGAATTTCGTGAGATGGCAAAAACAGAAGTTGACGAACTCAATAACCTTAATCAAAAACTGGAAGAAGAAATTAAACGTCTTCTCGTTCCATCTGATCCTGAAGATGCTAAAAATGCCATTATGGAAATTCGTGCCGGAACCGGCGGCGATGAAGCCAGTCTTTTCGCAGGTGAATTGTACCGCATGTACGCTAAGTACTGTGAAAGAAAAGGGTTAAAAATTGATGTCGTTGATTTTATGGACGGTACTTCAGGCGGATACAAAGAAATTATTTTCAATGTCAATGGCGATGGAGCTTACGGTATAATGAAATATGAAGGAGGCGTTCACCGCGTTCAGCGTGTACCTCAAACAGAAACACAGGGAAGAGTTCATACTTCTGCCGCAACAGTTGTTGTTTTGCCTGAAGCCGATGAACTGGATGTAGACATTAAGACGAATGATATTCGAAAAGATCTTTACTGTTCTTCCGGTCCGGGTGGACAGTCAGTGAATACTACATACTCTGCAGTACGACTTACCCATTTACCTACAGGAATAGTAGCGCAATGCCAGGATCAAAAATCACAGTTAAAAAACTATGATAAAGCATTGTCAGTTTTAAGATCTCGCGTTTACGAACTAGAACATGCAAAGCGATTGGAAGAACGTTCGAAGAAAATAAAGACAATGGTTTCCAGCGGAGATCGTTCTGCAAAAATCAGAACCTATAATTATCCGCAAAGCCGTATTACCGATCACCGTATCGGGCTTACCATGTATAACCTGCAAAACTTTATCGATGGCGACATTGGTGAAATGATTGATGCCCTGCAAGTAGCGGAGAATGCAGAAAGAATGAAAGAAGGGGTGGCTTGATTAATTTGAAAATTTGAAAATTTGAGAATTTGAGAATTTGAGAATGAAGGCTAATTTAGAGCATTTTCAAATATCCAAATTCTCAAATTCTCAAATTATTTTTCCTTAGCTTTGTTACATGCAAACGGATACGATAAAAAATAAGTCTCTCACCAAAGAAATACTTACGAAAGCATTTGAACTAATGTGCACGGCGCGGGCTATGTCAGATTTGTTTGAGGAAAAATCTGCTATAACGCAAAAATATGTTCATGCTACTTCACGCGGACATGAAGCTGTTCAACTTGCTTTAGGGCTGCAACTAAAACCACAGGATTATCTTTCTGCATATTATCGTGACGATAGTATTCTGCTCGGCCTTGGACTTACACCGTATGAACTCATGCTGCAGTTGCTTGCCAAACGTGACGATCCTTTTTCAGGTGGAAGAACTTATTATTGTCATCCGGCACTGAAGCGGGATGACATGACTAAAATTCCACATCAGTCTTCTGCAACAGGCATGCAGGCAATTCCTACTACTGGGCTTGCCATGGGCATTCAATACAAAGAAAAACTTGGACTAACAGATTATAAAACAGACGACAAAACAGTTGTTGTATGTTCATTAGGTGATGGTTCAGTTACTGAAGGAGAGGTTTCGGAAGCTTTCCAAATGGCAGTATTGAAACAAATGCCCATTCTCTATTTCATACAGGATAATGATTGGGATATTTCAGCACATTCAAGAGAAGTGCGCGCCATGAATGCAGCGGAATATGCAAAAGGATTTAAAGGGCTTGAAGTACGTTCCATTGATGGAACAGATTTCTTTTCTTCTTATGAAACTATTCGCGAAGTACTTCACCTCATACGAACAGAGCGCAGGCCATTTATGATTCACGCAAAAGTTCCATTACTTGCGCACCACACAAGTGGCGTGAGAAGAGAATGGTATCGTGACGATTTGGAAGAACATATGTCACGCGATCCGCTTCCAAAATTTCGTTCTGCATTAGCAGATTTGGGCTTTGAAGAAAAAACACTGGCTTCTGCATGGGATCGCGCTTTGCTAACTGTCCGTGCTGATTTTGAAAGAGCCTTGCGTGCAGAAGATCCTCGTCCGGAAGATCTTTTCAATTTCGATTATGCACCTACTACTGTTACTGAAGAAAAAGGCCAGCGCGAACCGGCAGGAAAAGAGAAAACTGTTATGGTCGACTGCGCTTTATTCGCTGTGCAGGAACTGATGAAAAAACATAAAGAATGTCTTTTATATGGACAGGATGTTGGGCGTCGTCTTGGCGGTGTGTTTCGCGAAGCAGCAACCTTAGCAGAGAAGTTTGGTGATGACAGAGTTTTCAATACTCCAATTCAAGAAGCATTTATAATAGGAAGTACGGTTGGCATGAGTGCTGCAGGATTGAAACCAATCGTAGAAGTACAATTTGCAGATTACATCTGGCCGGGATTGAATCAGTTGTTTACTGAAGTGAGCCGCTCTTATTATTTAAGTAATGGTAAATGGCCTGTAAGCTGCATCATTCGTGTGCCTATTGGTGCTTATGGCAGCGGAGGACCTTACCATTCTTCAAGTGTAGAAAGTGTACTGACTAATATTCGAGGAATAAAAATCGCTTATCCATCAACAGGAGCAGATTTAAAAGGATTAATGAAAGCAGCTTATTATGATCCTAATCCTTGTGTTATGCTTGAACATAAAGGTTTGTACTGGTCAAAAATTAAAGGAACGGAAGAAGCAAAGACTATAGAGCCGGATGAAGAATATATAATTCCTTTTGGAAAAGCACGCATTGTGCAAAATGCAGAGCCGGGAAAATTACCAACGCTCTCAGTTATTACTTATGGCATGGGCGTATATTGGGCGAAAAATGCTTCCAAAGAATTCCCGGGACGAATAGAAATTATTGACTTGCGTACCCTGGTTCCTATTGACGAAGCTGCTATTCTCGCTTCCGTAAAAAAACACAGTCGGTGCCTGGTTGTTACAGAAGAACCTGTGAGTAATTCTTTTGCTCAAGCCATAGCCGGACTTATTTCTGAAAAGTGTTTTGAATATCTGGATGCACCTGTTCAGGTAATTGGTTCGGAAAATTTACCGGCTATTCCTTTGAATTCAATATTGGAGGAAACGATGGTTCCTAATGCGGACAAGGTAAAGAAAGCAATGGAGAAAGTTTTGAATTACTGATTATTTGAATTAAATTTAATAGTCCATTAATAAAAAAAGCCCTTACGGGGGCTTCTTCAATCACACTAATTTTCTTAGAACGTATACGTCAGGTAAACCTGCCAAACAGTATTGCGGGCATTTGTTAATGTAAAGTCAGTATTTAAAATTTGTTTTACTTTTTCAACTTTTCCAATTCCGTAATTGTAACG
>JAYURB010000175.1:0-4044 GCA_043756425.1 Bacteroidota bacterium | reverse complement strand
AGAAGTCTGCAATTTCCAAAGAATGCTTTTCGAAATCATTCAAGGTTTTCTCGCCGAATGATTTCATTTGAGATTCAAAATTTTTGCGAAGTTGAATTAAGCGTTTATAATAGTTATGTATTTCCTCACGGGAAAGCATTTTCAGTTTGTGATGATTTTCTTTAAACAATTCCTTGCCGACGGATTTTAAATCTTCTTCAATGTTCCATCCTTTATCGTCATCAATCTTTTGAAGAGCAAGATCGGTAAGCCATTCTGTAATCTCTTTGTCTACGCCAATGTCTTTCATCAAGCGGTCTGTTATGTCAAGGATGGCATCGTCGATTTCAACTTTTACTTCCATGTTTATGGGTAAATGAATCTCCCTGGAAAGAGCGCGAAGAATGCTTTGAAAAAAGCTATCGATAGTGCTTACGGAAAAAGAAGAATAGTCGTGCAGGATTAGTTTTAGCACTTTACCCGAACGCTCTGTCAAATCCATTTTGGGAAATTCATCAGCAAGCATTTTTCGCATCGGACTATCTTCCCCTTTGCTCATAGAAACCAGCGTTTCAATGATGCGTGTTTTCATTTCTGCTGCTGCTTTATTTGTAAAAGTAATGGCAAGCGTAGCTTTATAATCTTCCGGAGTTCGAAGAATGAGTTTGAGGTATTCGGAAACAAGGGTAAATGTTTTACCGGAGCCGGCGGAAGATTTGTATAATTTGAGGGTTTTCAAGTACCTTAAAGATTAGATATGACAAATTTCTGATAATAGACTAAAAAATTGTAATTATAATCAAATTTTAATAATGCAAAAACTTGCCAATTACTACGTAAACGTAACATTAATTCCCTTTCATTTTACTATTTTTGCATTAACAAAACTCAGGTTCAAATGCTCGGTTACAGGTTCGGAAAATACAATCAAAGTAAAGATGATGAAAATCCATTTGAAAAACTTCTAAATTTATTTCTTCAACTGCTTAATTATACTGCAGGTGATTTTTCTGAAGCAATGAATTGGATGAATGAACTCGATCGTGAATATAAACTTACGAACGATGATTATACCATGGCAGACTTCATTGATGAATTAAAGCGAAAAGGATATATTAAAGATGGCGAAGGAGATGGACAATATTTAATTACTCCAAAGACAGAACAAACTATTCGCAAGAATGCTTTTGAAGAAATTTTCGGTAAACTAAAGAAGTCGAAGCAGGGAAATCATCAAACTCGCTTTACCGGCAATGGTGAAGAGTTAACCAATGATAATCGCGAATACCGATTTGGTGATTCTCCGGAGCAAGTAGCAATGACAGAATCGCTTAGAAATGCTCAAATCAATCATGGCATTTCTGATTTCTTTTTGACAGAAAACGATCTTGTGGTTCAGGAGAAAGAATATAAAACGCAGACGTCTACAGTTTTGATGATTGATATTTCTCATTCCATGATACTTTATGGAGAAGACAGAATTACTCCTGCTAAGAAAGTTGCTATGGCGCTTTCTGAATTGATTCGCACCCGCTACCCAAAGGATACTCTTGATGTAATTGTTTTCGGCGATGAGTCATGGCAAATTGAAGTAAAAGATTTGCCGTATTTACAAGTTGGACCTTATCATACTAATACAGTGGCAGGTTTAGAATTAGCGATGAATTTACTGCGCAGAAGAAAGAATCCCAACAAACAAATCTTCATGATTACGGATGGAAAACCCAGCTGCATGAAAGAAGGAAATAAACTCTATAAAAACAGTTTTGGCCTCGACCGTAAAATAGTCAATAAGTGCCTTAACCTTGCGGCAGCCTGTAAGAAGTTAAAAATCCCCATTACTACCTTCATGGTCGCCGAAGATCCCTATTTACAAACCTTTATTCATGAGTTTACAGAAGCTAATTCCGGCAAAGCATTCTACAGTTCGTTGAATGGCCTGGGAGGGTATGTTCTGGAGGATTTTGAAAGGAATAGAAGGAAGCGTGTTTAATTTAATTACCAAATTGTATTAATCTTAACTACTAATTATTACTCATTAAAAAGTCTATTATTGCTTTGTCCCGTTAGGGACTAAATCTCGGTAACAAAAAACAAATGAAAAAACTAAAAACCCTAGGCGAGCTAAAAGCTTCCGGATATAAATCAAAGAGTATAAAAGAAGAGTTGAGAGATAACCTCATTGTAAAGCTGAAGAACAATGAGAAGTTGTTTGAGACTATAAAATCATATGATGAAACGGTAATTCCGGATTTGCAGCGGGCCATTTTGTCGAAGCACAATATTTTATTGTTGGGTTTGCGTGGACAAGCGAAAACCAGAATTGCAAGACTAATGACTCAGTTGCTGGATGAATATATTCCGGTAATTAAAGGATCGGAATTGAATGAAGATCCTTTAAATCCGATTTCTAAACATGGAATGGAACTTGTGGCTTTAAAAGGCAATGATCTGGAAATTGACTGGATGCATAGAGACGAACGATATACTGAGAAACTTGCAACACCCGATGTTTCCATTGCAGATTTAATTGGTGATGTTGATCCTATAAAGGCTGCCAGTTTAAAATTACCTTACTCTGACGAACGAGTTATTCACTTCGGATTAATTCCGCGGTCGCATCGTTGTATATTTGTTATAAATGAATTGCCGGATTTGCAGGCAAGGATTCAGGTTTCGCTTTTTAATATTCTTCAGGAGGGAGATATTCAAATAAGAGGATTCAAGATTCGTTTACCGCTTGAAATTGAATTTGTATTCACCGCCAATCCTGAAGACTACACAAACAGGGGAGCGATTGTTACACCTTTAAAAGACAGAATAGAAAGTCAGATACTGACTCATTATCCTAAGGATATTGAAACAGCCAGAGAAATTACTTTGCAAGAAGCACAAATTTCAACTGAACAAGCTAAAAATATTACTTCCCATAAGCTCGTAGAAGATATTCTGGAACAAATCGCTTTTGAAGCAAGGACGAATGAATTTATTGATCCTAAGAGCGGTGTATCGGCAAGGTTAACCATTTCTGCATACGAAAATCTTTTCAGTACTGCTGAAAGAAGAATGTTACTAAATGGTGAAGAAAAAACAGCAATTCGCTTTTCTGATTTTTGGGGTATAATTCCATCCATAACAGGAAAGATTGAATTGGTGTATGAAGGAGAGCAGGAAGGTTCTTTAATAGTTGCTCAGAATTTGATTTCAAAAGCTATTCGAAAACAATTTCTCAATTATTTCCCTGACCCTGAAAAATTGAAAAAGAAAAAAGAAGTAAGTCCTTTCGCTGAAACTATTGAATGGTTTAGCGCAGGAAATGAAATCGATTTGCTGAACGATATGCCCAATAAAGAATTTGCTAAAGCATTAAGTTCTGTTCCAGGACTCGATGAAGCTATAAAAAAGTATTTTCCAAAAATTAAAGGTGAAGAAAAAATACTCTTTCAGGAATTTATTCTTCACGGACTGGCAGAGTATTCTTTGTTAAGTAAGAATACACTTGTAAAGGGGTTGCGGTTTAGGGATTTGTTTTCTTCGGTGTTTGATCAGGGGGAGAAGTAGTACTTAGTATTTAGTACTTAGTACTTAGTTATTTTCTTGTTTAGAGTGTTGTTGGATTTTAGATACTTGATTTAACATTTATTTAGAAATCCGACAAACCTTTCCTGAATATATCAATTTTTCATCCTTGAAAATATGTAGCATGTATAAACCTTCAGTAAGTCTAACATTCAAAGCATTGTTTTTTTCAGGCAACCGACAACGAAACACCTCTTCTCCCAATATATTGAACATCCTTAACTCATTTTGCCTGTCCGGCTGTTCAAGTTCAATAGTTAATTCATTTATAAACGGATTTGGATAAACCGAAACACTAATTTTATTCTCAAGATACTCATTAATACCAACTGTACAATTAGAAACTTCACAACCTACACTGTCCACTTTAAGTACCCATAGATCCTGATGGCCGGTATCGGGCAATTGCGGAACTACAAAACCACAAGCGACAAAGCCGCCATCGGGGGTTGGGGAAATGTCTCTTAAATATGAACTACCGTAATA
>JAYURB010000174.1:0-4051 GCA_043756425.1 Bacteroidota bacterium | reverse complement strand
TAAGCAGACCGCCTGTTAAAGTAACTCAGCCTTCAAGCAAGGTATCTGACTATTTTGGAATGAATGTCTTCGACAAAGAAACCATGCTAAAATTTCTCCAGCGCGACGCTTATAAAGCAGTAATTGCAGCAATTGAGCTGGGAGAAAAAATTGACAGAAAAACTGCCGATCAGGTTGCATTGGGAATGAAAGAATGGGCTAACTCTAAAGGAGCAACACATTATACACATTGGTTTCAGCCTTTGACAGGACTCACTGCGGAAAAGCATGATTCATTTTTTGAATTGCAGGATGGAAAAGCGATAGAACATTTCTCAGGTAATGCACTTGCTCAACAAGAACCCGATGCCTCCAGTTTTCCAAGCGGAGGTATCAGAAACACTTTCGAAGCAAGAGGCTATACTGCATGGGACCCAAGTTCTCCGGCCTTCATTATGGAAATAGCAGGTGGTAAAACTTTATGTATACCGACAGTTTTTGTTTCCTATACCGGTGAAACACTTGACTACAAAGCACCTTTATTAAAGGCACTACATGCACTTGACAAAGCAGCAGTTGAAGTATGCCAGTATTTCGATAAAGATATTACCAAGGTCTTTGCAACGCTTGGAATTGAACAGGAATATTTCCTGGTAGATACAGCATTATTAAATTCAAGACCTGACCTTTTAGTAACAGGAAGAACACTCTTTGGCCACTCCCCTGCCAAAGGACAGCAATTGGAAGATCATTACTTCGGTTCAATTCCTGAAAGAGTGTATTCTTTTATGCTTGATTTTGAAACTGAAGCTTACAAACTTGGTATTCCGTTAAAGACACGTCATAATGAAGTTGCACCAAGTCAGTTTGAGTGCGCTCCTGTTTTTGAAGAAATCAATCTGGCAGTCGATCATAATGCCTTATTGATGGATCTGATGGAAAAAGTAGCGCGTCGACATAACTTCAAAGTGCTACTTCATGAAAAACCTTATGCAGGCATAAATGGAAGCGGCAAACACAATAACTGGAGTTTGAGCACCAATACAGGAAAAAACCTTTTATCCCCGGGAAGTACTCCAAAAAGCAACCTGATGTTCCTGACAATCTTTATTAACACCATACAGGCTGTTTATAAAAACTCTGACCTCTTGCGTGCAAGTATTGCATCGGCCAGCAACGATCATCGTTTAGGAGCTAATGAAGCACCTCCGGCAATTATGTCTATTTTCCTTGGAGCTCAGCTTACGAGGGTTATGGATGAAATTGTTCAATCGGTACATGACAAAAAAATGTCGGCTGACGAAAAAACGGCATTGAAGTTAAACATCGGTAAAATCCCGGAAATTCTTCTTGACAATACAGACAGAAACCGTACCTCTCCCTTTGCTTTTACAGGTAATAAGTTTGAGTTTAGGGCCGTCGGTTCTTCAGCAAATTGTTCCAATGCAATGATGGTACTTAATGCCATAGTCGCTGACCAGTTAGCTGAATTTAAAAAAGAAGTGGATACACTCATCGATAAAGGCACTAAAAAAGATGAAGCGATTCTTAAAGTATTACGTCAATACATTATTGAATCTGCCAATATCCGTTTTGAAGGGAATGGCTATAGTGATGAGTGGGTTAAAGAAGCACACCGTCGCGGACTTTCGAATATACAAACAACACCACAGGCGCTGGATGCTTATGTAAGCAAGAACTCACTTAAACTTTTCGAAAAGAGTAATATCTTAAGTCACCGGGAAGCGGAAGCCAGACATGAGATTATGCTGGAAACCTACATTAAAAAAATCCAGATTGAAGCGCGCATAATGGGAGATCTTGTAACCAATCACGTTGTGCCGGCAGCCATACGCTATCAAACACAACTTGCTCAAAACGTATCTGCTTTAAAGGACATCAGTTTGCCTGCCGAAACATATAATAATCAGCTTGAAATAGTTAAATCCATATCGGCACATGTTAAAGCAATAAGGGAAAAAACGGAAGAAATGACCGATGCGAGAAGAAAGGCTAATAAACTCGAAAATGTGAGAGAAAAAGCAATAAATTATTGTGATAAAGTAAAGCCCTTTTTTGATCAAATACGCGACCATGTTGATAAACTTGAAATGATTGTCGATGATGAAATATGGCCATTGGCAAAATACCGCGAATTGGTATCCATTCGATAAAATGACTTTCTGAAAATAGCCGTGTGGAAATGTTTAGCATATTCTGCACGGCTATTTCTCTTTAACATCAATGGTGGTAAAGGTTTGATGCGTTTTTTAATTTTGAAAAAATATTTTTAAAGTTTCTTTCGTTAACTATTTTTCAATTGTAGAATTTTCATTGATTACATTTGTTACCCTGTATTTGACAAATACCAAATTACACAGTATAAATTACCACCCCCTTCCTTTTTTTTTGAAAAATCTTTTGTTGATATATCAGTGTTTGTTATCACCAAAATTCTTTTTTTCTTTGCGATGGAAGGAGTAAAAATTCCTTCTTTAAAAAACAAATCGAATAAAATGAAAATTATTCAACGCCTCTTTTTATCAATTGTATTTCTGTTTACAACGACCTTTGTATTTGGACAAAGTAAAGCCGTGAATCAGGCTGACCAAGCCTACAACAAAGGTGACTTCTTCGATGCAGCAACGTTGTACAAGAAAGCATTTACGAAAGAAAAAAACAAAGTTAAAAAAGCCGAGATCATCTTTAAGGTTGCAGAATCCTACAGGATGACCAACGATTACAACAACCAGGAAGTTTGGTATGCCAAAGCCATTAAAGCCAACTACAAGGATCCGGCAGCTATTTTACATTATGCCGATGCTTTGAAAATGAATGGAAAGTACGACGAAGCTATCGTTCAGTACACCAATTATCAAAAAGCTAAACCATCCGATATTCGTGGTGGTAATGGCGTTGAGGCTTGTGAGGCGGCTCAAAAGTGGAAGGATAAACCTACCCGTTACAGATTGTCTAACGTTGCAGCCATAAATACCAAATATTCTGACTTTGGTGCTGCCTACTCCAATAAAGAGCACCGTCGTATCATTTTCAGTTCTGCACGTCAGGAAGCCATTGGTAAAAACAATGACGGCTGGACAGGCGAAAAATTTCAGGATCTTTTCGAGGCAACAGTCGACAAAAAAGGCAAATGGAGCAGTCCAAAGCCATTATTAGAGCCCATTAATTCAAATTCAAGTGAAGGAGGATTAATTCTGGATCCAAAATTCGATGAAATGTATTTTACCCGCTGCGAGACAGAAAAAGGTAAAATTGGCGTTTGTGAAATACTTTATACTAAAAGAAAGGGCGAAACATGGGAAGAGCCTAAACCGGTAATTCTTGTTCCTGATAGCTTTACAGCAGGTCATCCGGCTTTATCGCCTGACATGCAGACGCTCTATTTTTCATCCGATATGGCAGGCGGCTATGGAGGAAAAGATATTTGGATAAGTAAATGGGACAAAGAAAATAAGAAATGGTCAATGCCCACGAATGCAGGCGAAAAAATCAATACTGACCGGGATGAAATGTTCCCTTACGTTGCATCAGACGGTACTTTTTATTTCTCCTCTAAAGGACATGTAGGTATGGGTGGTCTGGATGTATTCATGGCTAAACAAAACAATGGAACATTTGAAGAGCCTGAAAATATGAAGTACCCAATCAACAGCTCCCACGATGATTTCTCATTCATGATTGATGAGAATGCCGGCGACAGAGGTTATCTTACCTCAGATCGTGAAGGCGGAAAAGGCAGCGATGATATTTATTCATGGCTTTTACCGCCACTTGTCTTTACTGTTTCAGGAAAAGTTCAGGATGCTGAAACGAAAGTCAATATGGAAGGCACAACTATTGAATTGTTTGGCAGTGACGGTACCTCAGTTTCTTATAAAACCGACAAAACCGGAACCTTTAAATTCGATCTCAAGCCTGAAACGTCCTATAAAATATCTGCTTCAATGTCCGATTATTTAAATAAGTACTATGAAGTTTCTACTGTTGGCTTAGAACAATCAAAAGACTTTATCGGTGATTTCAATTTTGCTCTTTTAAGTTATGAAAATTC
>JAYURB010000173.1:0-4056 GCA_043756425.1 Bacteroidota bacterium | reverse complement strand
TAAAACGGTTGAAGATAAAAACCCATTTATTAAAAATGTAAGCCCTAAAGTGACTGATTTGGGAGATGTTTCCGGTTACGTTTTATTAGGTGGTTTCGCAGGATATAGCATATTATTACATAATTACCGTGCATTCCGGACCTCTTTGCTGGCTGCTGAAGCTGCAATCGCTGCAGGTATTTGGATTCGTATTGGTAAAACATTATCAGGCCGTATGCGGCCCGGACAAACCTATGGCGATCCGGAATATAAAATGGATCATTGGTTCGGTCCCTTTGCTCAATTTCAAACTAAATATAATTCTAACCGCGGCATTGCTGCTTTTGATGCTTTTCCTTCCGGACATACAGGAGCGGCATTTGCAATTGCTACTGTTTTTGCCGATCAGTATAAGGATTATTCTGCAGTACCAATTACAGCTTATTCACTTGCCGGTATCGTTGGTGTAACTCGTCTGGTTGAACATCAACATTGGGCTTCCGATGTTTTTTTGGGCGCACTAATCGGCTACCTGTGCGGAAAACAAGTTGTGTCAAATGAAAAAAGATTGTTTGGTGAAAATGCTTTCAGCAGGAGAAAAACAAAAACTAAATCATTTTTATTGCCTGTCAATCAGGGACACAGTATGGGTTTGCAATGGAATTTTACTTTCTGAAACCAATTTACATATCAGTTTTCATATTGGTCGGGAGTCAATGCAAATGAAAACAAATAGTCGCCATTTTTGTCTCTGTAATAATACTTCAGAGAAATCTTATTCTCCCTTTGATATTTTAAATCGGGACTTGTTTTAATATTACTTGTTGCACGGGGAATTATGTAATTTTTTATTCCAAGTGTGTCTACAGTCCCTTTAACTACGTTTACTAAGGTATAATTATATTGAAAAACCTTTCCGGGCATAGCAAGAGCATTATCAAACTGCGTCTCCTTGTCAATCATCATCGGGCAACTTTTATTGATTTCGTTTGCTAATGCATTTAGTTGTGTGTCGAAAGTGGGTGTTCTAAAAATGAAATGCTGTACAGCCCAATAAGAAAGAAAAATGAAAATCACACCAACAATAGCACCCGCTATATTCTTTCTTTTGTTTTTGGATTCAAATGAATGCTGTTGAAAGTTACTTGCAGCAATTTCAGGTTCAATTTTTGGAAGTGAATATCCACAACGTGAACAAAACTTGTTGGTTGTTGCATTCTCATTCCCGCAATTAGTGCAAGTTGCTATTTCCATATAACTGGTTTTAACTTTACGAAAAAATGAAAATTACTATCTGTTAAAAATTCAATGTTATACCCAAACTAGGTAAAATTGGTAACTGATATATTTTTTCATCCGTAATCCGTGATCTGTAAAATATATTTTTTCTATCGTAGATATTGGTTGCTCCGGCTGTAATTTCAAGTATTGTATTTTTACTGAACTTAAATGTCCGTTGTATTGAAACGTCAAGTCTGTGAAAATAGGATAATCGGCCCTTGTTTAAGCTTCCGTAATTAATGCCCAGCGTTCCGTTTTGATTTACTATGTCCGATCCAATCCCACTTGGGAATTGAATCTGCTCAAAAAATCCCTGTGTTTGTGTGAAGGGGAAGGGAGATCCGAAATTCCAACGTGCATTTGCCTGCCAGGCATCCTTCTTGCCGAATTTCAAAGAAGCAACAATGTTAACATTGTGTCTGCGGTCAAAAATTGGTTGGTAGGTTACTTTTCCATCGTATCTGTCTGCAAACCCCAGCGAGTAAACAAGCCACAGGTACAATTTCTTGTGATCGTATTTTAGTGTTGCATCAACACCTTTGGCAGTGCCTGTTTCAATAATGTAATCCTTTTTTAATTCATCCGGTTTGGTATTGTGTGCAGGATCGTCATCATAAATTTTATTTCTGTTTACATTCTCAAGCTGTGTAAAGTCTTTAATATAGCCTTCTACGTTTAATACAAGATGGAAAGGTAAATCGTATTCAAATCCTGCAATTAAATGTTTGGCTTTTTGAAGACGAGAGGTAACATCTTTGCCGTCGAATTTTTCAGGTAGGTCATCCGAACCGGAAAGGAAGCCATAAAATAAATTTACAACATCTCTGTCTGAAGCTGTAGAAAGTAAATTCTGTGAGTAAAATCCGGCAGCAGTTTTAAAGCGCAGTTTTTCGGAAATATTATATTTTAAACCAAGTCTGGGTTCAGCGGTAAATTCAGAGAGGGAAGCATAATAATTCAATCGAATACCCGGTTCCAAAACAACCTTTTCCCATACTTTTTTGTATTTAAAAAATGCTGCTAATTCCGTTGTATTTTCAACCTGTGTTGTTGCTGCACCAAGGGCATTGGCAGTCTGAAAATCCGTTTTAAATCCAAGACCTTCGACACCGTATTTAAATTCGTCTTTGCCATAAAAATAACTGAATGTCAAACCCGTATTGAAGCCATTAATAAGGCTGGAGCGGATTCTTCCGTCTTGTTCGGAGAGATCGATTTTATAATTGGAGTATGCAAAATTTCCTTCAACCAGAACAGCAGATCCTGAAGGCACGAGAACAAAATTAGTTCCTACCCCTGTCGATTTCCAGCCCAGGTCGGCAAGGAATCTGTAATTGACATCGTCTGTAAAATGAAAGCCGAAAAAGTTAACCTTACTGCCACCTGCACCATTACTGGAAATTTTAGCATAGATATCGTTGAAGGAATAGGGGAGACCGAGGGAATCGATATATTTATAGAAGGTCTTGGAGGTTTTATCGAGATAAGAAGTTTTTCCTGTAATCAAAAACGATGAACTGCCATCGCTGCCATCACTTTCTTTTTTCAACGGACCTTCCAGAATTAGTTTAGAGGTAAACGTATTGGCAGAGAATTTCCCGGCTAATCTTTTTTTATTGCCATCTCTGCTTGTTATGTCCATAATGGATGAAATCCTGTCGCCGTATTCAGCATTAAATCCTCCTGTATAAATATCAGCTCCACGAATAATATCAGCATCAAATACAGAATATAGACCGATACTGTGGAAAGGATTGTAAACAATCATACCATCCAGAAGCATTTTATTTTGAATGGGAGTTCCACCGCGAATGTAGAGTTGTCCGCCCTGATCCCCGGAAAATACAACACCGGGAACAACCTGTAAATACTGAGCTAAATCGGGTTCTCCACCAACGGTAGGAACCTGTCTGATTTCTTTTGGTGTAATTTTATTGACAGAAATTCTGACATCCGTTTTTTTAGATTCGTCTTCACCTGAAATGTCAACTGCTTTAATTTCAATGGCAGACTTTTTTAAATAAAGTTTTTTTGTAATCAGGTCGCCTTTATTGACCTGAACCGGTATTGATATCGTATCAAAGCCAATGGAAGTGACAATCAGATTATAGGTTCCCACGGGCACCTTGCTTATAGAGAAAAATCCGTCCAGATTTGTCTGGGCGCCGTACGTTGTTCCTTTCAGATAAACACTGGTGTAAATGGACGGTTCTGAAGTGGCTTCTTCATAGACAAAACCACGGAGGTCACCGGTTTGGGAAAAGCATAAGGAGGTGAGGAGGGAAAGTAATAAGGTAAGTCTGATTTTCATAAAAATAAGATGGATGGCAAATGTAAGAGTTCAAAGTTATAGAGCAAGAAAAATATGAAATTTAACAAAAATTTAGGTATTGACCGGATTATAAAAATCATCAAGTCGGATTTTCCTAATTGAAATTTCTTTTGTATAACTCGTTGTACAAGGATTTCTCTTTTAAGTTTAATACTTTCCTTAAAGAATTATTTAATTCGGTCATAGAAGAATTTACAATATCTTTAATTTGGAAATTAATTTATTTTTTGGATTATTTTCGGGATATAAAACCTTATTACCTTAGTAACAAAACAGACTAACCCATATACTACCTTATTACCTTATTTCCCATTTTATTCCTCTCTGATAATGCCTGCTTAACTTAACATACTCTTCTTTAAATGTTTGTAACTATTCAGTTCCTCTGAAAAACTGAGGTTATTAACAGTTTATCGACAGTTATCAATTAGTATTTTTAGAAAACACGATTTAGATGAAGAGAA
>JAYURB010000172.1:0-10002 GCA_043756425.1 Bacteroidota bacterium | reverse complement strand
AAAGGTATTTTGGGACCGGTAACACCCTTAGGAGGCTTGTCTCTTATTGCCGGCTGGGGCTGTTTAATAGTCTCAGCATTAAAATATTCGTCAAACTCCTAATATTAGGACCATTATATTCAAATAATTAAAAAAAAATGAAATACTTATCGCTTTTATTAATAATAGGACTTTTTTCCTGTAAGAATAATTCACCTGCTGCTTCTAAAAGGGACGAAACAAAAATTGATTCATTAAAAACTATATCAAATACGCCCCAAAAAGCAGAAATTAGTAAGCCTGTGACTGAAATAATGCCTGATACTTCAAAATATACCATGGTGATAATGTTTTATTCAATTGGCGAAGGCATTGATTTTGAATCTCTAAGAACCTATGAGGACAGTATAACTGCTTTTTCGTCTCGAATCGGGAAGAATATTGAATATCAAAAAACGCCTTGGGGACGTGAGGGAGAAACAGACTTTTGCATGCAACTTTTTGAATTATCAGATGTTGAAAAAGCTCAATTTATTTCACAAACGAAAATGCAGCTTAAAAGGGCTAAATGGGTAAATATTTTTGAAAATTACCCTTGTAAACATCGGAAGAAGACTAAGTGAATTGGTCAATCTGATAAATTTTCATTTTCTTTGTGAAGCCGAAAACGGCACTTAAACCACACAATAAAAGGACATGAACGAATTTGGAATTAAAGCGAAAGATGCAACTGTCGCTGATCTCGGAATTAAACATTTTGAAGATGCCTATTGGAATCTTTCTCCCTCAGAATTGGTTGAAGAATCCATCATCCGCGGAGAAGGTATTTTAACAGATACGGGTGCACTTGCAGTTGATACAGGAAAATTTACCGGACGATCTCCAAAAGATAAATTTATCGTATGCGACGATGTTACAGAGAAGACAGTTTGGTGGGGAGATATTAATATCAAATTTGATCCGGATAAATTCGATCGTTTATATGAAAAAGTAACTGCCTACTTTCAGGGTAAGACTCTTTATGTAAGAGATTCGTATGCTTGCGCTGATCCACAATACAGATTGAATATTCGTGTTGTAACCGAGTCTCCCTGGCAAAATCTTTTTGCTCACAATTTATTTTTGCGTCCAACCAAAGAAGAAATATTAAAAACGAATAAAGCCGACTGGTCTATTGTTTGTGCTCCGGGTTTCTATGCAGATCCTGCTTTGGATGGTACACGTCAATCGAATTTTGCCATCGTTAATTTCAAAAAGAAAATAATTTTAATAGGCGGCACTGCTTACACAGGAGAAATTAAAAAGGGAATTTTTTCAGTTCTCAATTATGTACTCCCGCATGAGAAAAAAGTATTGTCCATGCATTGCTCTGCAAACATTGGCAAAAATCACGATACAGCAATCTTTTTCGGACTATCAGGTACTGGAAAAACTACGCTTAGTGCTGATCCAAACCGTGGACTTGTTGGAGACGATGAACATGGATGGTCTGATAAAACGGTTTTTAATTTTGAGGGCGGATGCTATGCAAAATGCGTTAACCTGTCAAAAGAAAAAGAACCACAAATTTTTAATGCCATTCGTTTCGGAGCTCTTGTTGAGAATATTGAATTCCATGAAGGAACCAATACTGTCGATTATGACAACATAAGCAAAACAGAAAACACGCGTGTAGCTTATCCGATAAATCATATTGATAATGCTGTTGAGCCTTCTGTTGCAGGAATTCCAAAAAACATTTTCTTCCTTACCTGCGATGCTTTCGGAGTTTTACCTCCTATTTCTAAGCTTAACACCGGACAAGCGATGTATCATTTTATTTCAGGATATACTGCTAAAGTTGCCGGTACTGAAGTTGGAATAACAGAACCTACCACTACATTTTCCGCTTGTTTCGGTAAAGCATTTTTACCGCTTCACCCTACCCGCTATGCCGAATTACTTGGTGATAAATTGAAGAAGAATAACGTTAATGTATGGTTAATTAATACAGGATGGTCGGGCGGTTCATACGGAGTTGGCTCCAGGATTAAACTTGCTTTTACCAGAGCTATGATAACAGCAGCATTAAACGGAGAGCTTGACATGGTTGAATTTGAAACCATGCCCATTTTTAATCTGTCTATGCCAAAATCTTGTCCGGGTGTTCCTACTGAACTTTTAAATCCGCGTAATACATGGGGAGATAAAAACGAATACGATGCGAAATTAAATACACTGGCCGCTTCTTTTGTGAAAAATTTCGGTCAATATGCTGAATTTGCAAATCAAGAAATACTAAGCGCTTCTCCGAAAATATCAGTAAACGCTTAAGTTGAATCATTGAAGTTATTTTGAGATTCCGTAATTTTCTTTATTTAGATTTCTCCTTGCAGTGTTAAGTGCCAACAGTAAATCGCTTTTCTTTTCTACTGGTTAATTCATGGAATTATATTACGGGCAGACATCCGGTTACAATATGATAACTCTCGATGAAGATGAATCCAATCATCTCATTAAAGTTAACCGAAAGAATACAGGCGAGACAGTTCTTGTCACCGACGGAGAAGGAAACCTTTTTACCACACAATTGATTGAGAAAACGAAACGAAACTGTATTCTTGAAATAAAAAGTGTTCAGGAAACTCCTGCAAGAAATCAAAAATTGCACATAGCAATTGCTCCTACTAAAAACATTGACAGAATTGAATGGTTTCTTGAAAAGGCCACTGAAAGCGGCATCGATGAAATAACTTTTTTAGTTTGCAGGCATTCGGAACGCAGAGAATTAAAAGAGGACAGACTCAAACGTGTGATGGTTGCAGCGATGAAACAGTCTTTGAAAACATTTCTTCCCAAGTTAAATCCAATAACAGACTTTAAGGACTTTGTTAACAAAGAAAGAGATAACGTAAAATTAATTTTTACAATGATGGCTTCTGAGGAGAAAAACCTAAATGTCAATTATCAAAAAGGCAAATCACTGACGGCCCTGATCGGTCCGGAAGGAGACTTTCATGAAAGCGAATTGGAAATAGCTCAGAAAAATGGATATGTCTTTACTTCATTAGGTCAATCCCGCTTAAGAACAGAAACGGCAGGCATCAATGTATGCATGCTATTTAATTTCATTAATTCATTCTGAAAAGAATAGAAAAACGTACTTTTGAGTATGAAAAAAATATTTCTGATTTTCTTCCTTTCCTGGAAATCGATTTTTGCCGGCGACCCTTCTTTTAAGATTGCTTTGTTAAAATATAATGGTGGCGGTGATTGGTATGCAAATCTGGAAACATCTTTGCCCAATCTTATTAAATTCAGCAATGAAAATCTTGGAACAAATATCAATCCTGAACAAGGTATTGTAGAAGCAGGAAGTCCTGAAATATTTAATTACCCATTTATTCATATGACCGGTCACGGCAACTGGGTTCTTTCTAATACGGAAGCTGATAACCTTAGAAAGTACTTAGTCAGCGGAGGATTTCTTCACATCGATGATAACTACGGCCTCAATCCTTATGTAAGGCCGCAAATGAAAAAAGTATTTCCGGAATTGGACTTTATTGAATTGCCTTTTTCTTATCCCATCTATCATCAGAAGTATACTTTTAATGATGGATTACCTAAAATTCACGAACATGACAATAAACCGCCACAAGGATTTGGATTAATCTTTGAAGGCCGCCTGGTGTGTTTTTACAGTTTTGAATGCGATTTGGGAGATGGTTGGGAAGATTATGAAATACATAAGGATTCTCCTGAAAATCATCTGAAGGCTCTTAAAATGGGGGCTAACCTTATTCAGTATGTGTTTGATGAAGAGGGGTTGAAACAATAGAATACAAATGTTCTGTCATGGGTAGTTTATATAAAAGGCAACTATGAAACGACTTTTACTAATAACATTCTTATTTATCGCTCAATTTGCTAAAGGACAGTCAACAATTTATCATGCTTTTCCTGACAGTAATGCAATTTGGAATTTTAATTTTGGAATGTATTGTTTTTTTAATGGGACTGCCGACGACTATTATTCAATTACTATTTCGGGAGACACTTTAATTAATAGTCAGACCTATCACAAACTAACAACACCTTATATACAATCCTATTCTACCGGAAATTGCGCAGGAGCAGTTGCGACTGGTTACAAAGGAGCGATTCGACAAGATACAACTAACAGAAAAGTTTTTTTTATTCCTCCTTCAAACAATACGGAAGAATTACTATACGACTTTACTATGCAAGTTGGCGACACGGTTAGTGGTTATACAGAAACTCAGGCAATGCCACCGGATATTGTACAATCTGTTGACTCGGTTTTGGTCGGTAACACTTATCGGAAAAGGTGGAACATAAACACCTGTTACGGCATTACTTTTATTGAAGGAATTGGCTCTACATTCGGATTAATAGAGCGCTCACCCGGTTGTATAGCAGATGCCGGAGGTTATATTATCACATGCTTCCAACAAAACGGATCAATATTTTATCCGGACACAATAACCGGCTGTCAGCTTATTAATTCTGTGAATCCGATAGATAAAAAATCTACTCAGATTAATATTTTTCCAAATCCATCTAAAGGTGACTTCACAATTGATTTTAACAGAGCAACCATAAAAGAAATTCAGCTGACTGATTTGCTAGGCAATATTATTTTTCGAAAGCAGACTGAAAATCAAACAAAAATTAATTTATTTAATCCGTATAGTGGAACATTCATATTGATAATAATTGATAAGGATAACAACACGACTTACAGAAAAATAATAAGCTGCCCATAATACCGCTAATCGGATTTTTCTATTACCATGAATACACTGCAGCAAAGCTTCTACCAAACAGATAAGCAAAAAAAAATTGCCAAGAATGCACGAATAGCAAATTATATTATTCGTGCATTCGTGGCAATCTTATTTCCTTCTATAATAAAAAAGCCCCCTTCTCATTCCTGAAAAGGGGGCTAATATTTTATTGGAGATATTTATTGAACGAGAGCCTTGAATGAAGCATCGTTAAACCATTTAAGGAATTCACGATCTTCAGCAGCCATTGCTTTCATTGCAGAGTCTTTCTGAATGGAACTTGTAAGATTGCTCAACACTCCTGAAGCGTCGCCTTTACGGGCAGAGATAACAGCTTTAAGATATAAACCTTTGGCAGAATCTTTATCCGGTGAAGCGTCAAGAGTTGTCATGGCACCTTCTTTATCGCCTGAAAGAAGTTTTGCCAATGAAGCATTGTAAGTATTTGCCATACCATAGTGACTTACTGCAGGAGAGTAATCACCATTTCTAATATCAAGAATACCCATGTTCTCACTAACTTCAGAGCCGGCACCGGAAGCTTCAGCATAACTTAAAGTAGCATTTTTACGATCACCTTTACGGCTGTATGCAGCACCTATATTATTTTTAACTACAGGATTAGATTTTATCTGATCCGCTTTGTTGAATTCTGCCATAGCACCATCAACATCACCATTCATAAACATAATGTTACCAACGTTATTAGAAGTACGCCAGTCCTGAGGATAGATTCTTTCAGCAGCCTGATAGATGGAAAGTTTCTCACTCATTTGATTGGTTAACGTTGCAGCATAAAGAATTTCTTCAACATTTAAAGAATCAGGGTTAGATTTTGCAAGAGCAGAAATTTGCTCATCAGAACGGCCAACTTTATCAGCGTTAATAGTAATTTCAGAACGACGAAGTTTAGGCATTATTCCATTGGCAATTTCAGTATATGCTTTACCCATTTTCTTAATTTCCATTTCACGGGCATCTACATCTGTATTAGAAGCTACTATACGAAGAATCATATCTTTCTGTGCCATGTCAGATTGAGACATTAATGATTGAAAACCATTCCAGTCTTCGTTTGTAGCGCTGCGCGCAAACATGGAACTGTCAGGGCTGATAGAGACTTTTGTTTTAGTCATTTTACTCATCATTGCTGATAATTTTGTAGCTAAATATTTAGCAGAAGATTTAGAACGATTTTCAGCAAGAGAAGCGTTTAAATTTTCCTTACCATCCGGTGAAGCATTTCCCATTATGCTGAATCCTTTAATACTGTAAGGAGCTGCAGAAAGGGTAGAAAGTGCACTGTCTAATTTAGAAAACTCTGCTTTATTAGAAATGTCGCATTGCTTAACCTTAAAATTAGGGTTAACATTTGAGGTATTTACTAAATAGAAAATAGTACCCTGAAAGTTAGCAGGAGTAATGCGCTGAAAATTATCCTTACCTACAATTACTTTTTCATCGGAAGCAACTAAAAGTGGCGTAACAATAGTACCATCGGCAATTTTTACAGAGCCAAGATCCTTTGTTGTTTTGCCTTTTGTTCCAACAGATTTTGCCATAACATCAGCGGCTTTCATATCCGGCGTGTAAGCAATTTTATCAGAGTATGTAAATCCACCACCGGCTTTCATATTAATTTTATTACCGGTTGTTGGAGATTTCTCGCCAACATTTGTGATGGTTTTAAAATTATGCTCTGCTGTAGAGGATTTAATCATTGGAGTAACAGCCACATCCACTTTTTTCGCAAAATACTTTGGAGGGTAGGTACCTTTAACAGCTATTGCCACTGAATCTCCGTGGAGCTCAAGTGGATTAGGAGTTACTTCATGTTTAACCGTGGGATAATTTTTTGCCATTTTCCCTAAGCCGTTACATCCGGCTATAAATGCGGTTATTAATAAAAACGATAAGATCTTAAGCTTATTCATGGGAGTAGAGTATAAATCGTGTTTGGTTTGGTTTTTCAAAATTTAAGAGCGCAATATTGCAATATTTTTATGTACTTTGAAAGGATTTTAATTATTTTTTGATGCCCTTTTCCGTTCGTTTTCGTCCAAAATTATTTTTCGCATACGAATTGCTTTGGGAGTAACTTCTAAATATTCGTCTTTCTCAATATATTCCATGCATTCTTCAAGGGAAAAATTAATCTTTGGTGTAATTCTAACGTTTTCATCACTTCCGGAGGCACGCATATTTGTTAACTGTTTGGCACGGGTAACATTAATAACCATGTCACCCGGACGAATGCTTTCGCCAATTATTTGGCCTGTGTAAATTTCTTCAGCTGGTTCTATGAAAAATCTTCCTCTATCTTGCAATTTATCAATGGAATACGCTGTTGATTTCCCTTTATCCATAGAAAGTAAAACACCGTTTATTCTTCCCGGTAAATCACCTTTCCAGGGCTCATATGCTTTAAATCTGTGTGCAATTATTGCTTTTCCCTGCGTAGCAGTTAACATACTGTTTCTTAAACCAATAATTCCACGTGCCGGAATACTGAACTCTAAATGAAGAACGTCCCCTTTTGGTTCCATAATTTGTAATTCACCTTTTCTTTGAGTCACCTGATCGATTACAGTTCCGGAAAATTCTTCAGGAACATTTACCGTTAGCATTTCAATTGGTTCGTGCCTTTGTCCGTCAATTACTTTTGTAATAACCTGCGGCTGGCCTACCTGTAATTCATAACCTTCGCGGCGCATGGTTTCAATCAATATCGATAAATGCAGAATTCCTCTTCCATATACATTATAGGTATCGGGGGATCCTGATTCCTCCACGCGCAATGCAAGATTTTTTTCTATCTCTTTATATAAGCGATCGCGAAGATGTCTTGATGTTACAAATTTTCCATCGCGTCCGTAAAAAGGTGAATTGTTAATTGTAAAAAGCATACTCATGGTAGGCTCGTCTACAGCAATAGTAGGAAGTGCTTCAGGCGATTCGAAATCAGCAACGGTATCACCAATATCGAAATTCTCTAAACCAACGATGGCACAAATATCACCGGCATCAACAAACTGCTGCTTGCTGCGGCCGAGTCCTTCAAAGCTGTGAATTTCCTTTACTCGCGATTTTAATATCGTACCATCACGCTTCATTAATGATACAGGCATACTCTCACGCATCGTTCCTCTGAATACACGACCAATGGCAATACGTCCCACAAAACTTGAATAATCAAGTGATGTGATTAGCATTTGTGGTGAGCCTGTCCGAATAGGTGCCTGAGGAATATAACTGATTATAGAATCGAGTAATGGTGTAATATCTTCTGTTGGGTTTTTCCAATCCGTACTCATCCATCCTTGTTTGGAAGAACCATAAAGCGTTGGAAAACTTAATTGTTCTTCTGTTGCGCCCAGATTGAAGAAAAGATCAAAAATCTGCTCGTGTACTTCGTCGGGACGACAATTTTCTTTATCGACTTTATTGATGACAAGAATTGGTCTTAATCCAAGAGCCAATGCTTTTTGCAAAACAAAACGTGTTTGCGGCATGGCGCCTTCAAAAGCATCAACAAGCAATAAAACTCCATCAGCCATAGTCAATACTCTTTCAACTTCACCGCCGAAGTCAGCGTGACCGGGAGTATCTATTATATTAATTTTGACATCTTTATAACGAATAGAAACGTTTTTAGCGACAATAGTAATACCTCTTTCGCGTTCCAATTCGTTATTATCAAGAATTAACTCCTCCGTGTGTTGATTATCACGAAAAAGTTTGGCTTGATGAAGCATTTTGTCTACCAGCGTCGTTTTTCCGTGATCTACGTGGGCAATAATGGCAATATTCCTGATTTGCATGAATGTTTTCCTTTTTTAGGCGGGTCGCGAAGGTACGTTTTATAAACGGTAACTAAAAAGAGCCTTATTGTTCTGTTGTAAAAAAATGCAGAGCAAAACATTAAAAATCAATCATATCTATAATGGCTACAAAATTAGCAGTGTTAGAACATAAAATTAATCAATAACAGAATACAATGGTTATTAATTGAATAGCTTAAATTCTATTTTATAATATGCCTTTTCTCAAGCATTAATCGTTTGGTTTTTTATACTATTCGTTTACCTTTGCAACCCTTTAAAAAATTAAAAAAAACAAGATTAATAATTGAAAATATGGAAACTATTTTATTCCTAATACCGGGTATTGCTATTCTTGCTCTTATATATACCATGTTTCTTACTGCACGAATTTCTCGTGAAGATGCAGGTACAGACAGAATGAAACAAATAGCAGGTTATATTTCTACCGGTGCTATGTCATTTCTAAAAGCTGAATATAAACTCCTGGCAATATTCGTTGTTATTGTTGGAATCTTTTTAGCGGTTACAACCGATCCTGTTCATTCATCTAAAATAATAGTTCTCGCTTTTGTTGTTGGTGCTTTCTTATCGGCGCTTGCAGGATACTTAGGAATGCGTGTAGCTACGAAAGCAAATGTTAGAACTACCAATGCAGCCAGAACAAGTTTATCAAAAGCATTGAGCATTTCTTTTTCCGGTGGTTCCGTTATGGGAATTAGTGTGGCAGCTCTTGGAATTCTTGGATTAAGTCTGCTCTTTATTTTATTCATGAAAATGTTCAATGCTGATCATCAGCTTGGAGCTCCTCTAACAAGAGTGCTTGAAATACTTACAGGTTTTTCTTTAGGTGCTGAAAGTATTGCATTATTTGCTCGTGTGGGTGGTGGTATATTTACAAAAGCTGCTGACGTAGGCGCTGACCTTGTTGGTAAAGTTGAAGCTGGTATTCCTGAAGATGATCCAAGAAACCCCGCAACTATTGCCGACAACGTAGGTGATAATGTGGGTGATGTTGCGGGTATGGGTGCTGATTTGTTTGGCTCTTATGTAGCAACAGTTTTAGCTACCATGGTTTTAGGCCAGGAAGTAACGGCTAACGGTGGTGGAAGATTAATAGACAACTTTAATGGTATGTCTCCAATATTATTACCTATGCTTATTGCAGGCATCGGTATTCTCTTGTCAATTATAGCGACCTTCTTTGTACGCATCAGCGACAACGCCGGATTGAGCACACACGCAGTGCAGAAGGCATTGAATATGGGCAATTGGGGTTCAATGGTATTAACTGCTATTGCCTGTTTCTTTTTGGTGAATTTTATTTTGCCCGAAACCATGACACTTCGCGGACTTGAATTTTCACGCAATGGAGTGTTGGGTGCAATTGGTGTAGGCCTCGTGGTAGGAAC
>JAYURB010000171.1:0-4080 GCA_043756425.1 Bacteroidota bacterium | reverse complement strand
GAAACTGGGATTTCAGCTACCTTTCCTCCCTGCCAATTCGCAAAAACCGGTATGAAACGATGCATCTCACCGTATAAAAGAACATCTATTATTACTTCACGGCGATAGGCTTTTAATGTACATCCATAATCGTGAAGATGCACGCCGGAGATTTTTGATATGAGTTTGTTGGCCATCATGCTTGGAAGCTTGCGTGTCAGCCATTGTCCCTTCCACCTGTTTTTTCTCCAGCCGCTTACCACATCATACCCCTCATTAATTTTTGATAAAAGCAAAGGGATATCCGCTGGATCATTTTCAAGATCACTGTCAATAAGGACTATGATTTCACCGGTAACATTTTTAATGCCTGCATTTAATGCAGCGGTTTGTCCAAAATTTCTTACAAAATTTATAACACGTACCCTGGAATTTTTTTCTGCCATACTGCATAATTGTTTCCAGCTGTCATCACGGGAGCCGTCGTTAATGGCAATAATCTCGTAATCCATTTCTTTCAATACAGAAGAAAGTTTTTCAAAAAGTATCGGAATATTTTTTGATTCATTGTAAATAGGAAGAATAACGGAGATCTTAGTCATCGGGTCGAAAATAGTATAAAATGTAAATTAAAAAAGGGGACTATTTTTTTGTTATTAAGACAGTACCTTTAATAAATACAGGAATTTCAATATACCAATTTACGGTCAAACCATTCTTTAAATTTCAACAGGCCTTCGTGTAGTGGAGTGGATGGGGAATAGCCAAGCATTTGTTTGGCAAGTGTAATATCGGCAAAAGTGAGATCTACATCACCTTCCTGCATGGGTAAATATTTGCGAATGGCTTTTTTACCAATGATGTTTTCAATGTCTTCAATCAGATCTTTTAATAAGACAGGTTTGCTGTTTCCCAGATTGTAGGTTTCGTAAATTTTCTGCTCCTTACTGATTCTCTCAACCGAGGAACAAATTCCCTGAATTGTGTCAGCGATAAACGTGTAATCCCTTCCCGTTCTCCCGTCGCCAAAAAGCTGAATCGGTTTGTCGTTATAAATAAGGTCAAAAAACTTATGGATGGCAAGGTCAGGTCGCTGTCTGGGACCGTATACAGTGAAAAACCTCAGATTAATAATGCTCAGATCGTATAAGTGGTAATAATTATAATTTAACAATTCGCACGATTTTTTAGTTAAAGCATAAGGAGAAATCGGCCTGTCGACAGAGTCGCTTTCGTGAAAAGGTATCTTTTTATTGTTTCCGTAAACAGAAGAAGAAGAGGCAAAGATCAATTTATGGCACCCTGTATTTTTCATCCATTCCAGCACATGAAAAGTGCCAAGGATATTCGTTTCTATATAGGAATGCGGGTTTTCAATAGAAGGACGAACGCCTGCTTTTGCAGCAAGGTGAATGACCAGATCAAAGTCGTTTTCATTTCCGGATAAATTGTTTTTTATTTCTGAAAGATCGCAAGGGATAAATTTAAAATTCTCTGACTGTAAACTTTTTTCAAGATTGGACTGTTTGATCGATTTTAAATAAAACGGATCAAAGTTATCAATGCCCGTAACTTTATGACCAAGTGATAAAAGTTTTTCGGATAAGTGAGAACCTATAAAGCCCGCGGCTCCGGTAATTAATATTTTCATACTGATTAGTTCAGGATGTGCTTATTTTGAATGCAAAGTAAAATTAATTTGCTTAACTTTCAGTTCATCTTTTGTTTAGTTCTTCTCAAGAATACTCACAAAAATCGTAAGCTCTTTAACCCGGGACTAAATTTCTTTTAAAGAACTCAAGACATCTTTTTCTTGCCATACCATAATCTATTATAGGGGCAGGGTAGTCAGAAGTTCCGAATTCCTTAACCCACTTCTTTATGTATTTATGTTCCGGGTCGAACCTTTTTGTCTGTTCTTCCATACTGAAAATCCTGAAATACGGTGCTGCATCAACCCCTGTACCGGCACTCCATTGCCATCCGCCGTTATTGCTTGATAATTCATAGTCAAGGAGTTTTTTCGCAAAGTAGGCTTCTCCCAACTGCCAATTAACCAAAAGGTATTTTGAAAGAAACATAGAAGTTATCATTCTTACCCGGTTGTGCATAAAGCCTGTTTCATTAAGTTGCCGCATCCCTGCATCTACAATGGGGAAACCGGTTTGACCGTTGCACCATAATGCGAAATTCGTTTCATCCTTAATCCACGGAAGTGAATCGTATTTTTTTCGAAATGCACTTTTAGTAACATGTGGAAAGTGCCAAAGAATCATAGAATAAAACTCTCGCCAGATTAATTCATTAACCCACTTTTCGGAAACCTCCCAGGCTGAATTCATTAAATGACGGATGCTAATTGTGCCAAACCTAAGGTGCACACTCATTCGGCTTGTTCCTTCTATAAACGGAAAATCCCTTTGTTTTTCGTATTCCTTAATAATACTCAGCGATGGAGTAGCGGGAGGGAAATCAGCGGCTGTTTTTTCAAATCCTATTTCCTGTATGGTCACTATCGGCTGAAACTTCCTTTTAATAGTATTGCCAAGATGTTTTTCAGAATGAAAGGAATGGAAACACTCTATATTTACAGTGGCTCTCCATTTTTTCATATACGGAGTGAAAACAGTATACGGAGTTCCGTCATCTTTCACAATTTCAGATTTCTCAAAGATAATCTGGTCTTTGAATGTTTTAAAACCCACATTTTTACTTTCAAGAAGTTTTTGAATTTCCTGATCACGTTTGCGGGCATACGGCTCATAATCGCGATTGGTAAACACACATTCCACAGAATCTTTAGTTAATAACTCTTTCCATATTTCAAGTGGCTTGCCATGTTTTACAAGAAGGGAAGCACCGACATTTTTTAATTCTTCGTTGAGCTTTTCAAGTTGTATATGAATAAAAGTAATGCGCCTGTCACTTTTATCTTCCAGCTTGTCGAGTATATCTATATCAAAAATAAATAAGCACTGTACCGGCTTCCCTGCAGTAAGAGCGTGGTATAGTCCTGCATTGTCCTTTAGGCGCAAGTCGCGTCTAAACC
Source organism: Bacteroidota bacterium (assembly GCA_043756425.1). Taxonomy (GTDB): domain Bacteria; phylum Bacteroidota; class Bacteroidia; order AKYH767-A; family 2013-40CM-41-45; genus JADKIH01. Next base: position 1,052 of record JAYURB010000171.1, on the reverse strand, counting down.
AAAAAAAATTTATGCTTTTTGACATTTATTTTTTTATAATAATTCTGTAAGCACTTTGTCTAAGTCTGTGTGAATAAAATTAAATCCTGCCAACCGTATTTTCTCGCATGAAACCCGTTGTCCATGGAGAACAATTGCAGCCTTCTCTCCCAGTATCATTTTCATTACAAACGATGGAATGTGAAAAGGCCATACCGGCCTATGAAGAACTCCTGCGACTTTATGAATAAATTCTTTGTGGGTTAAAGGCTTAGGGGCAACTGCATTATAGGGGCCATGCATTTTTTCATTCGTCATAGCAAAAGAGAACATCCGGCATAGATCGTTAACATGTATCCACGACATATATTGATTGCCATCACCAAGTGGAGCTCCGGCAAACAACTTTATTGGTAATGCGAGAGCAGGCAAAACGCCTCCGTTTTTTCCTAAAACGAGACCAATTCTTAATATTACTACTCGAATTCCTATTTTTTCAAATTGAAGGGCCGATTCTTCCCATTTTCTGCATGTATCAGTGAGGAAGCTGTCTGTTACATGGTTATCTTCTTCCACCCAATTCTCACCTGAATTACCATAAATGCCTATTGCAGAAGCAGAAATAAACAAACGCACATTATGTTTGGTTGATTTTAACGTTTCAAAAAGGAGGTTTGCACTATCAATTCGACTGTTTAAAATTTCTTTTTTATAATCGGTCGTCCAGCGTTTTGAAGCAATTCCGGATCCTGCAAGATGAATAATCGTCCCTGTTTCATTAAATGCTTTCGTATCTATGGAGCGATTTTTTATATCCCACTTAAATGAATTAGACGATCTATTTTGGCGGCTCAGTGTTTTAACCACTAGTCCTTCAGCTTCCAAGTGGGAAATTAAATGGGAGCCCAGGAATCCATGCCCACCCGTTATTAATACATTTTTGTTTTGCATTATAAGCCGGTAATTTGATAGTTTTTTTTAAAAACTTCTTAATTATTAAGAAAAACGAAAGGTAATGGATTAACTTTATCTCTAATCAAAAGGATTCATGAATTTAGGAATTTGACGTTTTT
>JAYURB010000170.1:0-4082 GCA_043756425.1 Bacteroidota bacterium | reverse complement strand
GAATATGTAGCAGCTATCCGATTCGGTGGCTTTGCTTCGCAGGAAGATATCAAAATCTACTCGGAAAAACTCAGGCTTATTTTAAAAGAAAAAAATATTACCTCTTACGGACATTTCCGATTTCTAGGTTACAATCCTCCGTATCAACTTTTCGGAAGAAGAAATGAAATAATAGTTTCAGTGGAATTTAAAGAGAAATAATTCTACGGCTTTAGCATTAAATACAAAGGACAGGCTTTCCCAACCTGTTCAGTAAAATATTTTCCATATCGGCATTGTCAAAGTTTTTAATTTCTTCCGATTCATGAAAAACTAAAACGAGCACTTCAATATCTTCAATGTCGGCATACTGAATAATTGATCTTGAATAACTGCTTGTATACACACTTGTTTCTTCCATTTGAACATGTGTATTAAAACCCATAGTCAAGAACCTTGCAGCCTGATCGTTTGTTTTTTGGGTAAAAGTTTGTTCCATTTCCTTTACAAAAAAACCCAAAAGGTGAAGGTTTGATTTAAAAAGGGAAGCAAATTGTTCAACAGGTTTTTCCAGAATTTTTGGATCAGCTGTTTCAAGCATGGGTACTAATATATTTAAATAACCTTCCTGCGGAGTTTGACTATGACCCTGAATGATTAATGCCGGTGTAGAAATTAACCGAATTAATTTAACAATATTGGAGCTTACAAAGTTTTGCTTTATTCCTTTGATACCGTGGGTTCCGATTACAATTAAATCGCAATCAAGTTTTTTTATACTATTCGCTATTATTTCGAAAAAATTTCCATAATCAATTTGAATGGCAAAAGAAACTCCCTCATCTTCCAGATGAGATGCAAACTCTCTAATCTGGTTTTTTAATTCCTTCTCATCTATTCTTTTACTTTCGTCGGCTATGTGCAACAAAGTAACAAGACATATACTCTGACGGGCAATTATTGCAGTATGTTCTAATGCCAATTGAGAAACTCCCGTAAAGTCTATTAGTGAAATTATTTTCCTGATAGGCATTTTATAAAATTTTATTGTTTTCTTTTTAATGCTTTAATAATCGAATCAAACAAACGTTCTAAAATTCTTCTGTCTTCGGTGATAATTTCTGCATCTCCACCCATTTCCGGAGTATAGTTCAATAATTGTTTCTGAGAAGACATCATGCCGTTAGGCATTGAAATTTCGACCCTGTACTCATTTGTATTAGGGAATAGCGCAATGTTACTGACCGTTCCCTTCAGTATGCCGTATTCATAGTAGGGATAATTCTGAAGGAGAATATTTACATCCTGTCCGACTTTAACTTTTCCATATCCACCGGCAGGAACGGTTGCTACTCCCATATACGTTCCTCCGGGTTCAGTTATTGCCATAAGTTCTTCCCCACCCTTCAGAAAATTTCCGGCCTGGATGCGCTGCAAAAAATTCACTCTCCCCGCCTTCATGGCAATCAGATTGTATTTTTGCTGCCAACCATAAACATAAGTTCGTATGTCTTTGCTCAGACCCTTTATGGCATCGAGGTTGGTTCTTCCTTTATTATACTTACTATATTCTGCCTGTTTAAATTGCAATACAAGTGCATCCAATACATTCTTTTGACTTAACCGGCTTTGATACAATTGTTCCAAGGACAACTCTTTCGACCTAAAGGCTGATTCAGATTGAAGAAACTCCATCTTAGAAATAAATGACTCTTTGTAAAGTTTTTCATCTGCTTCCTGTTTCAATTTCGAATCTTGAACATCCTTCTTAGTAATTGAAATTATTCTTTCATTTACTGCAATCATTTCATTTTGGTTCGTAATTTTATTCTTTATGCTGTTTATCTCCGCATCGTCCATTTTTAACGTAGATGAAATGTTGTAAACAAGCAGCTCTTTCATTAATGAATTCACTACACTCTGCAAATCTCCCAGAGAAACCAAGGTAGTATCGGGCAAAGGTAATTCGTCAGCATTCCGTTCAATAGCTTTTTCTAATTTTACTAAATAATTCTGAAGGTAATTTGCTGCACCGGCCGATAAAGGGTTTTCAATTTCGGCAAGGACTTTTCCTTCCTCGGCAAAATCGCCGTCCTTTACATATAATTTTGAGATAACACCACTCGACTGGCTCACTAACTTAACAGGTGCTATGGTAGTGGTTAAAATAAATTTTCCTCTTATTATTTCAGGATATTTAATAAACCAGGATAAAAACATGCCAAATAATATCAGAAGAAATATTCCGGAAAGTCCATGACTGATGAGCCTGTTAGGAACCCTGCTCATGATGTCCTGAACCTCTTCACTTCGAATGCCAATATCTTCTTTTAACTTAGCCATTTGCTATTCTTTTTCATCCAGTTTATCAAGATCCAGTTGATTTCTGACAAGACCAAAATAAAGTCCTTTCATTGCAATTAATTCTTCGTGTGTTCCCTCTTCTGACACCCTTCCTTTTTCCAACACAACTATTTTATCTGCATTACGAACCGTACTTAAGCGGTGAGCCACAACGATAACAGTTTTTCCCTGAAACCACCTTGAAAAATTTTCCATAATTATTTTTTCATTCCGTGCATCTAAAGCAGAAGTTGCTTCATCGAATAAAAGATAATCAGGGTTTTTATAAACCGCTCGTGCAATAAGTATTCTTTGTTTTTGTCCGCCGGAAATTCCTACACCATTCTGTCCAATTTTTGTATTGTAACCTAAAGGTAAATCTTCAATGAATTCCCTGATGTTTGCTATCTCCACAGCCTCCAGCAGCCTTTCCTGGTTAATATTATCGGTTCCTACTGCTATATTGTGAGCAATTGTGTCATTAAAAATAAAACCTTCCTGCATTACTACTCCACATTTTTCACGCCATGCAGATTGTGATACATTATTTAAATTATACGTATTTAGCCTTATTTCTCCCCTGACAGGTTCATAAAATTTCAACAACAGCTTCAACAAGGTGGTTTTGCCACTGCCACTGCTACCAACAATGGCTGTAATTTTATTGTAGGGTATTGTTAAATTCATATTACGAATCACCCAACTAGATTCAGGACCTGAATATTGAAAGGAAACTTTATCCAGAAACAACGAGCCCTCCTTTGGTAATTCATTAATCTTTTCCGCTCCCTGGGGTTCTTCATCTTCCCTGTTATGAATTTCTGCCATACGCTCCATACTCAAACGGGCATCCTGTATGTCATGCATAAAGCTAACCAACTCACTAACCGGTCCGTTGAGCTGGCCTATGATATAGGATATGGACATCATTACACCCACCGTAATCTCGCCCTTTATTACGAGACTTGCCGACAAAAAAGATATCAGAATGTTTTTTACTTCATTTATGGCACCGGCTCCATAAGTCTGACTTTGATTGAGCGCCAATTGTTTTAAATTTAATTTGAATAAACGAGCTTGTAAATGCTCCCAGCCCCATCGTTTATACCGCTCAGCATTGTTGAGTTTTATTTCCTGCATTCCATTTACCAATTCCAGAACCTTGTCCTGATTTTTTGATTGCAGGTCAAAAGAGCGGTAATCCATAACTGCTCGCCTCTTAAGGAAAAAAGTAATCCAGCCTACATACATAGCGCTGCCTGCTACAAAAACAAAGAAAATCCGGATATCATAAAATGCCAGAATAAAACCAAAAAAGATCAGATTAATCAAGGAGAATAAAACACTTAAAGAGCTTCCCGTAAGTAAGTGTTCAATACGTCTATTGTCTGAAATACGTTGTAAAATATCTCCGCTCATTTTCGAATCGAAATAAGAAATTGGGAGACGCATTAGTTTAGTGAAAAAATCAGATACCAGTGAAATACTAATCCGCGTACTCAAATGAATAAGCAGCCAGCCTCTGATAACATCTATTACAGTTCGGCCGAAGAAAAGAAATAACTGGGCAATGAGCACCAGGTATATAAAATTTAAATCATTGTTTCGAATACCTATATCAACAACTGCTTGGGTGAGAAAAGGAAAAATAAGGGATAATATACTTCCGGCAAGCAGGCCTAATAATATTTGTACTAAATACCGTTTATGCGGAAACAAGTACGGAAGCATTATTGTCAGGCCCTTCTTCTTTGGACCCT
>JAYURB010000169.1:0-4084 GCA_043756425.1 Bacteroidota bacterium | reverse complement strand
GTAAATGCTTTTTTATAGTTGACAAAGAGCATTGTTATCAGAAGTATGGAAAATATGGAGAGGTTAATGCCAAGGTTCTCTTCCCAGAAAAAATAATTAAATACCAATAATGAAACGACGAATGCCGTATTAAGCAGGTTGAAGGATTTCATAGGTGTGTGTGGTTTTTTATTTATGAAAAACAAAAAAAAGTACTGAATTGTATTGTTTTTACATGACCTTCTGTTTTACTTTAAGTGCCTAACGACAATTTTTAAATAATATTTTGAACTCACTAAACTTCTTTGTGTAATCTTTGTGCTTTCTCGGTGAACTCTGTATTTAAATCCAACAGTAGAATTAACCACCACTCTCAAAATTGGTTCATTAAGCAAAAAAAAACCATACATATAAAAATTTCTCCCTAATTCGAGAATTTGAACATCCAATTGCAATTATCCTTTTTAAATTGTTTCTTTAAGAAATATTTAACTAAATAATTCTTCCGGAATATGAAAATTCACTATCCAATTATTTTATTTATAGTTCTTTCAACCTCCATAAAGACATATTCCCAAAGCGCAGTAGGTGTTCGTGCAGGGCTTACATCTTCAAACTGGGTAGCAAAATCATCAGGATTAACGAACACTTCTGACAGATTAACAGCAATAACCATCGGTGTTCCTTTCGAATTACAAATTACAGACCTCTTTGCAATTCAACCTGAATTGAATTTTATAACTAAGGGTGCAATCAATAGACTCGATTTATCTTTTTTTGGTATTCCGGTAAAAACAGAACAGATCTCTAAAATAAATTATCTTGAAGTACCTGTACTTGGAAAATTATCTTTCCGCAGCGGAACAGCAAAACTCGAATTATTGTTTGGTCCTTCGCTTGCTTATGGATTGGATGGTAGTTACAAATTCACAGAAACGCTCAATGGCCAGACACAGACCGACAAGCAATCGCTCAATTTTAAAAATGACAGCATCAGCCGAACAGATTTTTCCCTCAATTTTGGCCTCGGTATTTCACTACCGACAGGAATGAATCGCGTGTTTATTGACTTCCGCTACCAATTAGGACTAACAAATATTGCCGCTCCTGCCAATGTTGGTACAACCAATAAGCTGGATGTAAAAGACAATACACTTCAGTTTTGTTTGGGAATGTTTTTTCCTTTAATGACTAATAAGAAGGGTGTTGTACCAATGATTCCTAAAAAATAATTTGAGAATTTTAAATTAGAGAATGAGAATTATTTGTGCGAATTCAACCCAATTCTCAAATTCTCAAATTTCCAAATTCTCAAATTTACTTACCGAACTAAACTCTTATACCGAATCCTATGCGGCTGCACATCTCCAAGGCGCTGCTTTTTATTTTCTTCGTATTCAGAAAAGTTTCCATCGAAGAAATAAACTTGTGAATCGCCTTCAAAAGCGAGGATGTGTGTAGCAATACGATCCAGGAACCAGCGGTCGTGGGAAATAATAACAGCACACCCGGCAAAATTTTCAAGGGCTTCTTCTAATGCACGCAGCGTGTTAATATCAATATCGTTTGTTGGCTCATCCAGTAATAAAACATTCGCACCTTGTTTTAGTGCAATGGCAAGGTGAACCCTGTTGCGCTCTCCACCGGAAAGCACTTCCAGTTTCTTACTCTGATCTGTACCGCTGAAATTAAATTTAGATACAAAAGCGCGCGAGTTAAATGATTTTCCGCTCACCAGCATCGTTTCTGTTCCACCGGAAATAATATCGTAAACAGTTTTTCCCGGAACCAGGTCATCGTGCGACTGATCTACATAAGCAATTTTAACAGTATCACCAACCTTGAAAGTCCCATTATCCGGAGTCTCAAGTCCCATAATCATTTTGAAGAGCGTAGTTTTACCGGCACCGTTCGGCCCGATTACACCAACGATTCCTGCAGGAGGTAAACTAAAAGTAAGGTTTTCGAAAAGTACTTTCTCTCCGTAGGCTTTAGAAATTTTATCTGCTTCAATTACAACACTACCCAAACGCGGACCCGGAGGAATAAATAATTCCAGTTTGTCTTCTCTTTCTTTCTGATCTTCATTCAACATTCTGTCGTAAGCTGCTATACGTGCTTTCGATTTTGCATGCCGTCCTTTAGGTGACAAACGCACCCATTCTAATTCGCGTTGAAGTGTCTTCTGTCTTTTGCTTTCTGTTTTTTCTTCATTAGCAAGACGATTCGACTTCTGCTCCAGCCAGCTTGAATAATTTCCTTTCCACGGAATTCCCTCGCCACGATCCAGCTCTAAAATCCATCCTGCAACATTGTCGAGGAAGTAACGATCGTGAGTAACAGCAATGACTGTTCCTTTATACTGTTGTAAATGTTGTTCAAGCCAAAGAACCGATTCTGCATCGAGGTGATTGGTAGGCTCATCAAGTAAAAGTATATCCGGCTCCTGTAAAAGCAGACGACATAAAGCTATTCTTCTTTTTTCACCACCGGAAAGGTTAGCAACCTTTGCTTCAGGATCAGGACAACGCAGAGCGTCCATGGCAATTTCAATTTTTGTATCAATCTCCCATCCCCCGGCAGCGTCAATTGCATCCTGCACTTTTCCTTGTCTTTCTATGAGTTTATTCATCTCATCATCGCTCATAGGCTCAGCGAATTTGTTATTAATTTCTTCAAACTCTTTCAACAGGGAAACAACCTTATCTGCACCTTCCATCACCACTTCTTTCGCAGTTTTAGCATGATCAAATTCAGGCTCCTGAGAAAGATATCCTACAGAATAACCGGGAGAAAACACAACTTCTCCGTTAAATGATTTTTCTATTCCCGCTATTATTTTTAAAAGTGTTGATTTTCCAGCTCCATTCAAACCAAGGATGCCGATTTTCGCCCCATAATAGAAGGATAAATAAATGTCTTTTAATACCTGTTTTTGTGGAGGGTAAATTTTACTTACTCCGACCATAGAAAATATGATCTTTTTATCGTCAGCCATTGATTTAGAAATTAGTGTTTTTTAATGATTTTGTGTGTTTTAGGCACTGATTGTACTTTTTTAAGGACTGCGAATGTCGGAAAAAAGGTTGAATTTTTTATTGAACTATTTAGTTAATTTTGCCCGCCATCATTATATGATCAATACAGTAAAAACCTACCTATCTCTCGTCAAATTCAGTCATACGGTATTTGCCATGCCATTTGCTGTCATTGGCTTTTGTCTTGGAATAGCGCAGCCCGGTTACCATTTCGATGGTTCACTTTTTCTTAAAGTTATTCTTTGTATGGTTTTCGCGCGTACAGCTGCCATGGCTTTTAACAGATATATTGACAGAGGTATTGATGAACAAAATACGCGTACACAATCCAGAGAAATTCCTACAGGAGCTGTTTCACCTTTTTCAGCTTTGTTTCTTGTAATCTTAAGTTCAGCAGCATTTGTTCTTACTACATATTTTACAAATCGTTTGTGCTTCTTTCTTTCACCTATAGCTTTAGCTGTTGTTTTGGGTTATTCGCTTACGAAACGTTTTACCTGGCTTTGTCATCTGATTCTTGGCATAGGCCTGTCTCTGGCGCCCATTGGAGCCTTTCTTGCAGTAACAGGAGAGTTCAAATGGCTGCCATTATTTTTTTCATTTGCTGTAATATGCTGGGTAAGTGGTTTTGATATTATTTATGCTTTACAGGATGAGGAATTCGATCGCTCTCAAAGTTTATATTCTTTGCCTGTTGCCTTTGGAAAGAAAAGCGCTTTAAATATTTCTAATGTTTTACATGGCATTGCTATTATCTTTTTAATTACTGCTGGACTTACACTTCCATTCGGATATATTTATTGGATTGGTACAATTATTTTTTCTACGTTGATAGTTTACCAGCATACGCTTGTAAAATCATACGATCTTAGCAAGGTGAATTTAGCTTTCTTTACTACGAATGGAATTGCAAGTCTGATTTTTGCGGGCTTTGCTATTACGGATTTGGTGATGGGGAGAGGGGTTTGAGGGTGACGATTTTTTGGTGTTACTTAATTTAAGGTCGGATTTTTAACACGGAGTTCGCAAAGTTTCACAAAGGTTCATAAAGTTTCCTGGAGTTTCAC
>JAYURB010000168.1:0-10066 GCA_043756425.1 Bacteroidota bacterium | reverse complement strand
TTACAGGATTTTTCTGAAAAGTAAAACTTTTACAGTAAAATATTAGAAAACGTAAAATATATATCTACCGCTAATCGTCAGCGAAGGTATATAAGCGTATTAATAGATGATAGTCCATGAAATGACACAAGCTCAAAACGAAACTATTAGTGAAGTAGTCCGCGAAAACGGAAAGCAGCTTTTAAACTTCATTCGCAATCGTGTAAGCGAACCTGAAGAAGCGGAAGATATCTTTCAGGATGTAATGTTTGAGCTTACGAATACTTACCGATTGATGCAGCCTATAGAGAAAATGGCTGCTTGGTTATACAGGGTAGCCAGAAACAAAATTACCGATAAATACAGAAAGAAAAAACCGGATCGACTGGAAGATAAAGTAATCTTCCGAGGTGATGATGATGAACATCTTTTCCTTCAGGATCTGCTCGAATCAGGAGCCCAAAGCCCTGATAAAGAATTTGACCAGTCCCTCATTCAACAAGCACTGGAAGAAGCACTGGATGAATTACCGGAAGAGCAAAGAGATGTTTTTATTAAACATGAATTAGAAGGATTGAGTTTCAAAGATATTTCTCTGCTTACCGGAGTCAGTCAAAATACATTGCTGTCCAGAAAAAGATATGCTGTCATACATTTAAGAGAAAAGCTTCAGAATTTGTATGAAGAGTTAATGTAAAATTTTAAAACAAAAAAAAATGAAAAAATATTGGATTATTAAAATGATACTTTTTGGTGCCGCAGCAGTTATCGTTATTGCATTTGTGGTTATGGGTTTATGGAATTGGCTTATACCTTCACTCTTTGCCGGTCCCATAATAAGTTTCTGGCAAGCAGTTGGACTTATGTTACTGACAAGAATTTTATTAAGAGGATTTACAGGTATGCAGGGAGGACGATTTCGCCGCTGCGGAGACTGGAAAGAAAAATTTGAAAAAATGACACCGGAACAAAAAGAAAAGATGAGAGACCTCTGGAAAAAAAGATGTGGAGGGTTTGAGTGTAAGGAAGAAAGTATGGATGAAAAATCAACTCAGTAATTTCAGATAAATTTTTCCCGCTATTTCATGAGTGTAGGTTGTGGATCGATTAATGAATATTTTTTACTTTCGATGACTTTAAATTTTGGCACGATAATTCGAAAGAAGCAAAAACATTCTTAAATTTCTCCATTAATTTTAATTCTTAAAATCTTCCCAAAACCCTTAATTTATGAAATACATAGCATTTATCCTGGTTTTAGCTTCAATTTTGCCAGCATGTTCAAGCGGTCAGTTTGATATTGGAAAAATCAGTAAAGACATTAATAAAACAATTAACAACGGTAAACCATTATCGAATCAGGAAATCATTGATGGTTTGAAACAAGCTCTTACCATTGGAAGCCAAAATGCTTCTTCGTCCGCAGCTAAAGCGGATGGCTATTTCAAGAATCCTCTTATTAAAATCCCTTTTCCTCCGGAAGCGATAAAAATGGAGCAAAAGCTTCGTTCATTAGGAATGAATAAACAGGTGGATGAATTTATTATGACACTAAATCGATCAGCGGAAGAAGCTGCAAAGCAGGCAGCTCCAATATTTGTTGATGCGGTAAAAACAATGAATATTACTGACGGATTAACAATATTGAAAGGAAAGAATACGGAGGCAACAGATTATCTAAAGCAAAAAACATCCTCTTCTTTACACGATAAATTTAAACCGGTTATTAAATCTGCTACACAAAAAGTAAACGTTACAAAATATTGGAATCCGCTTATAACGACTTACAATAACATTCCTTTTACGGACAACTTAAATCCCGATCTGGAAGAATATATAACACAAAAAGCACTAAGCGGTCTTTTTCAATTAGTTTCTCAGGAAGAAACAAAAATCAGAAAAGACCCCGCTGCCAGAGTAACGGACTTATTAAAAAAAGTCTTTGGTAGCCAGAAATAATTATTAGTACCCTAATGAAATTTTATCAGGATCACCTTCTGATGGACGAACACTCAAAACAGGTATTTTAGACTGGTTAATTAACTGTTGTGCGTAATTGCCCATAAAAACACCGGACCCTTCCTGCTCAGTCATAATAATTAACAGGTCTGCATTAATCTGAGTAGAATATGTTAATGTAGTGGCAGGAGAGTTTTCTGTTTTAAATATTTTAACAGTGTGTGCAATTTCATGTTCTTCGAGATAGCCTTGAACCTGGTGAATTTTAACTTCAAATTTTCTTTGCAGGTCCGGATCAGACATAGTCATCATTCCGGCAATATGGATGATTGAATTGTAGTGTTTTGCAATTTCAACAGCAAATTTTACTTTTTGTCGCGACGAATGAGAATTATCTATAGGAAGAACAATATCTTTAAAGCCAATTTTTTTAGAGTGTACCTGAACAGAAATAACCGGACAAGGTGCTGAATTAACTACGCGATAGGTATTACTGCCGACTAAGAAATCCTGGAAACCACTTACACCGTGCGTTCCCATAATTATGATATCACAATTAATCTCTTCGGCAACGGTGACTATTTTCTTATAGATCTTCCCATTTTCAATCCGGAAAGAAACTTTCATTCCACTATCGTGATGAAGCTTTTCAGTAAGCTGTTTTAACTTATCCTTTGCAGATGCTTCAATCTTATTTTCAAATTCAGATTGAGATTTACCAAATGCAGAACTTATTGCAGTGGCAAAAGAAAACGATTCAATAATATGCAACACCATTATTTCTGCTTTGTGTAGCTTGGCCATAAAAACAGCATGCTCAATCGCAAGTTCTGCAGTTTCAGAGAAATCATAAGGAATTAAAATTTTCTGAATTTGAAATTTTTTTGTCATGGGTTATTTTTTTAATATTCGAAAACAGATATAGTTGTATCTTTTTTAACAGATGGATGAATAGAAAGGACGGGAATATCCGATAAATTTATTAATTCCTGTGCAGATGAACTTATAAACATTAAATCTTTCCAGTTCATTTCCTCTTGCGTCATAATCATAATTAAATCAGCTTTAATTTTCTTTGAATAATCGATGACTGATTTTGCAACATCATCATTACTAATAAATTCAGTAAAACATGGCACATTATGCTCGCGAATAAACTCATCAACCTGATGCATTTGTCTCTTAAGTTTATTTACAATGAATTCATCATCAGTAGTTAAAATTGAAACCAAATGAATCGTTGATCCATATAATTTGGCAATTTCAATACTCTTATTAACTTTTTCTTTTGTTTCTTTTGTAAGATCAAGAGGTAAAACAATGTTTTTGCAAGAAGGGCGGTGTTTTTTCCCTTTAATGGTAATTACAGGACAAGGAGCTTCACGGATAACGCGAAGTGCATTGGACCCTATAAATTTTTTAATTCCCGCATTACCATTGGTTCCCATAATAATAAATGAGGTTTTTAGCTTTTTTGCAGTTTTTTGAATTTCTTCATATACTTTTCCTCTTACTAACAAGGTACTTACACGAATTCCAAGCCTTTTTGTTATATCAGTAGCTAACTTTTCCAGCTCTTTTATGATTTTTTTCTCAACGGCTGCCTCATCCTCCTTTTTTGAAAGAAAAGGAAGAATGTGAGAAGAATCAATAACATTAATTAGTGTAATGTCTGCCATGGTTAGCCTGGCCAGGTTGTATGACTGCTCTAACGCTATGATAGATTGATCGGAAAAATCAACAGGGACTAAAATATGATTTTTTAATACGGCCATTAGCCAAAAATTAGTTTATAATTGTGAGCAAATTTATACTAATCCTTTGTATGAGCAAAATACCTGCATCAGAACTTATACTCAATGATGATAACAGTGTTTATCATTTGAATCTGCATCCACATGAAATAGCAGATACGGTAATTAACGTAGGCGACCCGGATCGAGTGTCCATTGTTTCTAATTTCTTCGAAACCATAGAAGTAAAAAAACAAAAAAGAGAATTTATTACTCACACCGGAACTTATAAAGGCAAGCGAATCACAGTTTTGTCGACCGGTATCGGAACTGATAATATAGATATTGTATATAATGAACTTGATTCCTTGGTTAATATAGATTTAGAGAAAAGAGAAATTAAGAAAACTTTAAAATCTCTAAACCTGATACGAATAGGAACTTCAGGTTCTTTGCAAAAAGAAATCCCTGTTGATGGTTTTGTATTTTCGGAATTTGGACTTGGATTGGATGGATTATTAAATTTTTATAAGCTTCAAAACGATAAAGAAGAATCAGATATCATTAATGCATTCCGATTGCATTATCCTACTCATGGAATTTTAGCTCTCCCTTATTTGGCACGTTGCTCATCAAAACTCGAGGCCGCAATAAGTGAGGGCATGCATAAAGGAATTACCGCAAGTTGCTCGGGATTTTATGCCCCGCAGGGAAGAGTACTGCGATATGAATTAGCCCGGCCTGATTTTATTGAATCTCTAAATACATTCAGTTTTAGCAATAAAAGAATTACCAATTTCGAAATGGAAACTGGGGCCATGTATGGGTTAGCAAAAATTCTTGGTCATCATTGCTGTTCAATAAATGCCATCGTTGCGAACAGAATAACGAATGAACACACCCATAATGCGGAAGACACCATGAACAAACTAATTAAGCTGGTTCTTGACCGAATAGCAGCGATGAAATGAATTTCTTAAAATTCTAATTAGAGTTTAATAAACCTTTTCAAGTGATTTTCTCCTGAGCTATTCATGTTTAAGTAATAAATCCCTGATGATAGGTCTTTAACATTAATAGAGAATTCATTTTCAGGTTTATAATCAAGTAAATTATCCTTTACAATTCGTCCGGTTAAATCAATGATTTGCCAGGAACTAATTGAATTATTCAAAGTCTGAACGATTAAAAAATCACTTACCGGACTAGGGAATATAAGAAAATCCTTCCCTGCCAGTTCATTTATCCCTGCTCCAATAGGCACAAGTCTAACGTTTTTAGTTGTCACAACACCGTTTTGCAAAACCACTATTCTGGACTTAGAAATATATCCGGGTTTACTATAGGTAATATTATAAGTGCCTGAATCAGCATATCCTGTTTTGTAAACGCCTAAAAGGTCAGAGCTTTTCATTATACCGGCAGCAGTAAAATCAATAGTAGCGCCTATGATTGGCAAACCGGTAACACTGTCTGTAATTAATCCTTCGAGGTAACAGGCGCGAATGTATTGAGGAGAGAAAATATAGAACATGCCGCTTTGCATGTCTGTGGCAAGAATATTACCGGAATTCGGAAAGGGATCTGCATCCCAACATAAAGAGTTACCTGTTGTATAATTGGCAACTTCAATCATATTGTCCGGCCTCGAGACATCTGCAATAGTAAGTTGACTTCCGTAACTTGGGTTTATCAGATAATCATTTATTACCCTTACGTTATGGACTTCATTTGTTTTAAAATTTCCGTTAAAAAATGTATCCAGCAGACTGATGTTATTTAGGTCACTTATATCATAAGAAGCTACGGGGGCCCCTGTTCTTTCATCGGCAGCAAATATAGTTCGTGAATCATCGCTTAACCAGGTGCTATGATTGAATGTTCCGGGAGTAACCTGTGTTGCAAGTAGAACAGGCAAAGCTGGATTGGAAATATCGTAAATGGAAAAAAGTCCATCAAGGATGTCGCTGGTATAAATAAAATCTCCTCTTACATAACTATCGTGGCAATAACGATTGGTAACAGCCCCCACATAAACAGGAGACGTTGGATTTGTTATATCCAAGATCAACACTCCCCTTCCAAGTGATGTAATATTATGACCATTAACATATGCATAATGACCGGCCGTTGTTATTGAATGTGCCTTTTCAATCATATTTAAAATAGCACCGTCGCCGAAGTAAAATTTATTGGGAGCACTGTCAGGGAGGTACCGCAAATCAATAATCTGAACACCGTTTTTTATTCCTGCAGGATCAATTCCTTCACTGACAGCGTAAGCATAATCGCCTTGCACTTTTACTTCATGCCATAAATTATTTACTCCGGGAAGTTGAAACAATAGTACAGGATTAGCAGGAACGGTTATATCCACTATTGCAATCCCATTGGCTGCTCCAACGAGGGCATATTCACTTCCGCTGGCATGATTGTAATGCCAGCAGGCTGCTAAAGTTTGTCCCTGAAATAGAAGAGAACCCGCCAGCGTCAGGTTTTTTTGGCCATTGGAATTCTCTAAAAAGAGAAACAGTGAAACTATAAGGAGAAATACTTTTTTCATTTTAGTTTATGATTAATTTACCATTTGCTATACTGTTGGAACCTTCTGTTATCCTGTATTCATATATTCCTGCAGAAAGATTTCCTTTTTGAATACGGAATGAAGATTCATAAACCGGCAATTCTTGCGCTACCTTATTTCCCAGCATGTCATAAACAGTTAACACAATTGCTGATCCTACGGAATGCTGCTTCAGAGTAATGTTGCATTCATTGTTGAAAGGATTAGGAAATACATTGGCAGAAACTGTTGGATTAATTGCCTTTATGCCAACTCCAATAAGACTATAATTAACAACAGTAAGATCCTTTTGATTGTTACCGGTACCTTCCGTATAACCGCAAACCCACATATCATTACCATTTATAACCAAAGCTTTTGGTGAATCATCCGCAGTATTTGGTCCGTCAACATTGGAGCTAAAGATTAGCTGACCCTGATCGTTATAACCTAAAGTTATCCAATTCTGATTCTTTTTTCCCCCTGTAGTATCATTATCAATAGTACCGGTAATAAAAATATTTCCGGAAGGACTTAATATTAAATCAGAAGGAAAATCATCTCCATTGACAGGACCATTGTATTGAGGAGGATTAGACCATAAGGAAGTTGTTAACTGGTTATCGAATTTTTTTAAAAGCATATCGTAAGTATTAACAAGAATACCCGGCACGACATCGTATTTATACAATGCATAAAGGTTTCCTGTATTATCAAGTGCAATCTTTACAACTTCATCTTTTCCCAAACCACTAACACTATTAAAGCCTGTTTGATTTCCTGATGCATCGTATTTCAGAATGACGGGGTCATTGGTAGACGGACTGATTCCTGTTTGGGAATAACCGGAAACAAAAATATTATTTGAACCGTCTACAGCAATGTCCGTAAGTCTGTCGTCATTAGCAAATGGACCATCATAAACAATAGGTTGGGCCCATACAGGTGAACCTGTGCTGCTATTGTATTTAATGACAAATATGTCATCGTCACCGATTTCTGTCTTCCCCCCTACCAGTACGTCGCCATTATTATCCAGGATTACTTTTGTTGGCTCGTCTATTAAATTGGAGGCACTATTGTAACGTTGGGTCCAAAGAACATTTCCATTGGAATTATATTTAATGGTAACTATGTCGTTGTTATCAATACTATCAACAGGATTAGAATCACTTTTTCCTGTTACGTAAATATTTTCTGATACATCGATAACCATAGATTCAGCCTTATCGCTTTGTTTTGCAAAATCATAGGTACGTGTCCAGATTGTATCGCAAGTAGCAGAATTCCATTTAACAAGAAGCATATCGCTTTTTTGTCCGCTTACTTTTGTATATCCTATTGCATAAATACTTCCTCCTGATGCAATCGCAATTGAATTAAATTCATCGTCGTCATTTTTGCTTCCATTATACAAATAAGTGCAAAGCAAGGTACCTGAAGGATCAAATTTAGAAATACAACCGTTAAGATTTTGAGCGTCTGTCGCTGTATATCCGGCGGCATAAGAATTTTTATTTGCATCTACTACTATAGATCTGGCACTTTCGGAAAAATCACCTATACCATCATAATTTTTTAACCACACTTGATTACCTGAAGCGATATCATATTTAATAACAGTAGCATCTTTTTGAGTAATATTATTGAAAAGACCACCGGCAACATAAACGTTGCCAATTCCATCAAGAACCAATGAATTGCTCAGATCATCGCCACTCATAAAAGTACCTGATTGAAAGTTTGGAGAGTTATTCCATTGCAAAGATCCGGAGGCATTGTACATTAGAGTCATGAAATCATTATCAGATGAACCCGGATTTGGGTCAACATCTGCAATTCCGGTTACAAATATATTTCCGGAATTATCAATTGCAATATCATAAGGCCTATCGTCTTGCGAATAAACACTGCCGGTTCGCACTACCCATAACTGACTACCGGCTGAATCATATTTTATAGTCTGGAAATCATAATTTGTTGATGCTAGTGGATCGATATCAGCATAACCGGTTACAATTACATTATTTGAAAGATCAATACCAATTGCAACGGGTCTGTCATCCTGGCCATAAGGAGAATTATACAATCTTGACCATTGAAAGCTGCCACTATTATTATATTTAATGGTGCGATAATCCCAGTTATTACCGTTATCTGAGCGTCCGGTAACAATTATATTTCCGGAGTGGTCGGCTTCAATGTCAGTAGCACGATCGTTCCTACTTCCATTATAAGGTATTTGAATTAATTCATTACCAGAATTTCCATCATATTTTATACTCATAAAATCGTCATCTTGATTATTATTTTCTGAACGACCTGTTACCCAAACATTTCCATAGATATCCAATGTAATGGCTGAAAGTTCATCTTTCCCGTGTAATACACCCGTTCTTGAAAATTGCTTTGACCAAGTCAGAGCACCATTGGTAGCGTATTTTAAAGTAATGTAGTCGCTGTTTCCTGAAAAGGTATCCGGTATAGTATAACCTCCAACATAACAGTTACCGGAAGCATCTACTTTCATATCAACAACAATATCATCTAAAAGAGATGTAGAAATCCATGTTGTATCCCATTGTACTACACCGCTAGCATCATATTTAATAAGTTCAATATCATACCCTGAATTTCCTCCATCAACGAAACCGGCAACATAAACATTTCCTGAAGCATCAACACCGGCAGAAACGCCTTCATCATCTCCATTATTTTTACCATTTTTTGTCTTCCACCAAAGCGTATCTCCGCTTGAGTTAATTTTAACTGTCAAAATATCCCTGCGATTTCCCGGTTTAAATGTATAACCTGTGCAAATGAAATTTCCCGATCCATCGGAAACGATTTTTCGAAACCGATCTGAATTATTCCCCAAACCCCTATAATAACCTGACCATACCGGCGAAGTGTTTTGGGAAAAAGAGGTTAATGAGATTAGGGTGTTAAAAAGAAAAATCAGAAGAATGTAGGTTTTTTTCATATATTTTGATTATTTTTAGGGTAATATATCTATTTAGCAAAGGTAAATAGTTATTTTCGACTAAATGTAAATTAATTGTAAAAGTACTTCACATATTACTTTTTATAAGGATTATAGATTTTGGGGCACTCCTAAATGGTTACGTTTTTTACAGGTTTATCTTCTAACATTTTATTGTTGAAAATATGGAATCGTTGAAAGAATCTTTTTTAAGGATAGTTCTGTTAAAGGATGAACTATGAAAAATATAAATCGAAACGAAGTTGATGCTTTAATCCGTTTATTAGACGATACGGATGCCGAAATCTATAATCAGATTCAGGACAGGTTAATACATTATGGAAAAGAGGTTATTCCCATTTTGGAAACAGCCTGGAGTAGCTCTATGGAAGCTATTATGCAGGAACGCATTGCTGCTGTAATACATAAAATACAATTTGACGATTTACGCCATGATTTGCATGTGTGGGCTCATTCAGGCTCTCACGATCTGATAAAAGGCGCTATTCTTGTTTCCAGGTATCAATATCCTGAATTATCAGAAGAAAGCGTTCAAAAAATGCTCGACAAAATCAGAAAAGATGCCTGGCTTGAAATGAATGATGGCTTAACTGCCTTAGAACAGGTAAAGGTTTTGAATAAAATATTTTTTGACATCCATGGATTTACAGGGAATACACAAAACTACCATGCCCCTCAAAACTCCTTTATTAATATTGCCCTGGAAACAAAAAGAGGGAATCCCCTTATGCTTTCATTGCTTTACCTTGAAATTGCTCGTTCTGCAGGTCTTCCGGTTTACGGAGTTAACCTTCCCGAGCATTTTATTCTATGCTATAAAGATGAATT
>JAYURB010000167.1:0-10084 GCA_043756425.1 Bacteroidota bacterium | reverse complement strand
GCGCAGCGCTCCATGGAACTGTCTAAAGAAGATAAAAACGATGATTATGTTAAGTTGAATGAAAAACTAATCGGCGAAGCGAAAAAAGGAAATTAATTTTCTAATTCTTATGGAAAGAGCGCTGTTCTGAAAAGGACAGCGCTCTTTTTATTTTGTATTAATAATTAAATCGGAATCTTATTTTTTATGAATTAGGGGTAATCGCTGGAGTAGAAAAGAAAAAATCATAACCATCAGACATCCGATTACATTTAACCAGAGAAAAGCTGTTAGTTCAGCCTGCCAGGCAAGGAAAATAAATATTTCTGTAAGTATTGCTGCATAGAAAACAGACTGACCATTGATTTTTTTCATATAAAATGCAACAATAAAAATACCCAGGATTGTACCATAGAATAATGAACCAAGTATGTTTACCGCTTCGAGCAAATTCCCCATTTTACTTGCATACACTCCCGTGATTACACAGAATACTCCCCAGCCCAGAGTTGCCTTGCGGGAAGCTGAAAGATATTCTTTTTCATTTGCATGCTTTTTTATGAACCGTTTGTAAATATCAACTATTGTTGTCGATGCAAGCGAATTCAATCCACTTGCAGTCGATCCCATAGAGGCAAGAAAAATAATGGCAATAAGCAATCCAATTAATCCAACAGGAAGATAATTAGTTACGAAGGTCAAAAAGATATAATTGGTATCGTTTGTATCAGCATCAGGATCATTCTTGCTTATTAATTCCGTTACCGATTTACGGATTTCTCTTTCTTTCTTTTCTACACGTTGTAGATTATTTCGTGTATTGTCTATTAATATTTGATCCTTAGTGTCAAGTCCGGTTTTTAGATTTCCAAGAAATTCCTTTTTCTCATTATGAACATCGGCATATTGATTTTCTAATAAAGCATATTCAATTTTGTATTTGCTGTTTTCAATTTTCGAAATTTCCATCTTATTAAAAAAAACGGGAGCAGGATGATACTGATAGAAAACAAAAACAAGTGTGCCGATCAACAAAATCACAAATTGCATTGGAATTTTTAACAGTCCATTCATGACTAATCCGTAACGACTTTGTGCATTTGAACTCCCTGTAAGGTAACGGCCTACCTGCGACTGATCTGTCCCGAAATAGGAGAGCTGTAGAAAAAATCCCCCAATAATACCTGACCATATATTGTACCTGTTGTTCCAGTTGAAATGAGTGTCTATAATATTCATCTTCTCCATCTTTCCTGCAATATGTAAAGCATCAATAAAACTTATATTTTCCGGAAGCATGGAAATGACCATATATGCAGCACAAAACAAGCCAAAGAAGATTACAAACATTTGAAAAAACTGTGTGTGCGATACAGCCTTCGTGCCGCCATACACGGTGTAAATGATTACAAGTCCGCCGATGAATATGGTTGTATAAGTAATGTTCACACCAAGAATAGTTGAAAGAACAATGGAAGGAGCATAGATGGCAATGCCTGTTGAAATTCCCCGCTGTAATAAGAAAAGAAATGCCGTTAGCATTCGGGTTTTAACATCGAATCTTTTTTCCAGATATTCATAGGCTGTATAAACATTCAATCCTCGGAAAATCGGAATGAAGGTTATGCAGAGTACAATCATGGCAAGCGGAAGTCCAAAATAGAATTGAAGGAAGCGCATACCATCGCTGTATCCCTGACCCGGTGCAGAAAGAAATGTAATAGCACTTGCCTGCGTGGCCATTACAGATAATCCAACATGGTACCATTTTAATTTCTTGTCGGCAAGTAAAAATCCTTTAATGTTTCTGGTGCCGCGACTCTTCCACATTCCATAAAGAACGACGGCAACAAGTGTAATTCCCATTACAATCCAGTCAATTGTACTCATGAAAAGTGGATAGTAAGGTTAAAATAAATTATAATCTGCAGAATAAGAAAAATAATAATGAGAAGATAAACCCGTTTCCAGTTTATCGCTGCATCTTCTTTTTCTTTCATTTAATTATTTTTGGGCAAGCTAAGTAGATTGACGAATAATCTGTATGCACCGGGAATACCTGCCGGCATTTCTCTGAAAAAAACTAAGCCTGTATAGACAAAGTTCCCTTTGCCATATTTTCCAACGATAAGACTTCCCTCTTGAGGCTTTTCGCCTACATCATTCATGGAAAAAATTTTCTGATACGATGAATCAACTTCTGTTGCAAAATAAATTCCTCTTTCCTGAATCCAACCGTTGAAATCATCGGAAGTAATTTTATTTGGGTAGTTTAGACAAGGATGATTGGGATTTAGTATTCTGACTTCTGCATTTTCATCTGTTACTCGTTCGCGCGATATCGTAAATGGATAGGGGAAAATACGGGTAGTTAGAGGTCCGATGCGATTGTTGGTATTATACTGTATGATTAGATTTCCACCCTGATTAACGTACTGCAATAATTTTTTATCAAAGTCCTGAAGCCATTCATTTGTATTGAAAGCCCTTACGCCGGTAACAATGGCATCAAACTCCGATAAATCTTTTTTTGCAAGTAAATCTTTTGGCAGCATAGTAACATTATATCCAAGCTGCAATAAATTTTCCGCTACGTCATCACCTGCACCCGGAATATAACCGATGTTCAGTCCTGATAGCTTCAGATCGAGGCTTGTTATTTTAGCTTTGGCATCAGTGAGTTTGAATTGAAAAGGTATGTGATCGTATTCCAAACGGTGAATACTTTTTGAAATAGTTGTACTACCTGAAGTAATAGAAGCAGATATTGTTCCTGTAGAGTTATCTTTGGACGGCGTAATCGTTGTCTCAAAAATTTTCTCTTCATTCTTTTTCAATTTTCCGAAATCTATCAAATCAGGATTAACCTGCCATCCATCGGGGGCATTTATCTTTAATTTACCGGTTAGACTGTCAATATTCGATCTCATCTCAAGTTGAATCTTTCCGGGCTTTTTATTCATGAAGACGAATGATTTAGAAGAGAAATTTACGGTGGTCGGTGGAATAATTTCGAAAGGCCTGTAAACTTCTCCTTTAATGGGGTCGACAGACTTATAAACGACAGGTCGTTCAACTTTCAGATTTAAACCATCTATAGTAAAGTCAAAAGTTACAGATACTGCAGGACTATTTTCCGCTTTACCAATTAATGTTTGATCTTTAACCGTAAAGTATCCTTCATCGTGAGCTTCGTTCAGCCAGTATGGGCTTGAGTAAGGAATACTTGCCGGCAGCGTAACGATATGTTTGAATGTGGAGAATACATTCGATTTAAGTGAAAGTGCCATTAGCGTATCATCATTTGTATCCCATGAAATCTTATTCACTTTTATATCGCTGCTGCTTCTGTTAATAAATTGAGACTGAAATTCAACTTTACTTCCGGGAATTGCTAAAAAATTATTTGCAGAAACTTCAATCCATAATCCTGCACAATCGAAAAGCAAGGATTCAATTTCTTTTAGTTTCTGTTTTTTCCAGTAACGCGTGATTTCATCTTTTTCGGGAAATTGTTGTAATGTACTATAAACCGTGGCGAGTTTTGGTATACTTTCCCAAGGATTCCGAGCATTAAAACTTTTAGTACAATCGTCAATTTTTCTTGTAATCGAACATGCGTTTGGAATTCTGTTCCAGGAAACAACTATGCCTTCAAACAAATCTTTTTTTGCAGAATCACCTTTTAGTTGTTTAAAATATTCAATCGTAATTCCCATTGTTTTGGCTGAACCAAATCCCTGGCTCTTATGCATGGTGCGGCTCTCTGCAGCCACCTCTCCATAGCTTTTTCCCAGTAGAGGATTGTATCCGCCCACATCAATTTGAAGTTGATCGGGAGAAGTGGTATTGGTGCCACCAAAGTTGAAAGTGTTCCAGAATATTCTTTTTGTTTGCCACACAGTTGTATATTTTAACTGCCAGGAGAACTTATTAGGATCTGCAGCGGCGACGAATGCTTCAAGAGCTAGAATAGCTGATGCAGTATGATGGCCGTGTCCTCCTTCACCGGTTGTTGGAAAACGGCAAATAATTACATCGGGTCTGAAGTTACGGATAACCCAAACCATATCTGCCAGAATGGAGTCTTTCTTCCAGATACGGAAAGTTTCTTCGGGGTTTTTTGAATAACCAAAATCATTGGCTCTGGTGAAATATTGTCCGGCCCCATCAATTTTTCTTGCCGCAAGCAATTCCTGAGTACGCAGCAATCCTAGCATTTCACCTTGTTCTTTGCCAACAAGGTTTTGTCCGCCATCACCGCGCGTTAAAGAAAGGTAAGCAGTACGAAAATTTCTTTCTTTGTTTAAATAGGCTAACAAACGTGTATTTTCATCGTCCGGATGAGCAGCAATGTAAAGTACAGAGCCAAGAACATTCAACCGATTCAAATTTTGTATTATTCCGGAGGCAGGCATTGGCGCCTGACAAAAAACATGTTGAAAGGAAAGGGAAATTAGCAGGGAAAGGAGTAAGTATTTTTTCATAATAATGTTTGAACTGCAAAAATAGATAAACAATTGAACTTAAATGAATGTAATGAAATTTTCTGTTTTCTATCTTCTAAAATAGAATATATTTGTAAATAATTTTTAACATCAATTTATTCTAAAAATAGCATGTCAAAAACACCTAGAGAGTTAGAGCCCAAAGCCATGTGGAATTATTTTGCTGACTTAAATGCTGTTCCCAGGCCATCAAAAAAAGAAGAACGCATCATTGAATTTATGATGCAATTTGGAAAAAAACTTGGATTGGAAACAAGTAAAGATGAGGTGGGAAATGTGATCATTAAAAAGCCTGCCAGTAAGGGCATGGAAAAGAAACAGACTATTGTTTTGCAAAGTCACCTGGATATGGTTCATCAGAAAAACGCAAACACTGTTTTTGATTTTGATACTCAGGGAATAGAAATGTTTGTAGAGGGAGATTGGGTAAAAGCAAAAGGAACAACCTTGGGTGCCGATAATGGAATTGGTGCTGCATCCATCATGACTGTGCTATCTTCCACAACAATAGAGCATCCTGCTATTGAAGCTTTATTTACCATCGATGAAGAAACCGGAATGACAGGTGCTTTAAATTTAAAAGGAGGTTTGTTAAAAGGTAAAATATTATTAAATCTCGATACAGAAGATGATAATGAACTCACCATTGGTTGCGCAGGCGGAATTGATGTAACTGCAACGGGAAGCTATACATTGGAAGCTGCTCCACCCAATTCCATTGTCTATAAAATATTCGTAAACGGTCTTACGGGTGGGCATTCCGGAATGGACATTTATAAAGGAAGAGGCAATGCGAATAAATTAATGAATCGTATTTTGTATAAAGCATTTGAACAATTTGGAATGCAAATCGTCAGTGTCGATGGCGGAAGTTTACGCAATGCTATTCCAAGAGAGTCTGCAGCTGAAATTGTATTTCCCGAAAGTGATGAAGATAGATTTCATTCCTTTATTAAGGACATAGAGCCTGAATTGAAAGCAGAATATAAAACAACAGATCCCGGACTTGCAGTAAAAATTGAAAAAGGTGATGGCCCTAAACGTGTATTGCAAAAAGGGTTTCAGATTAAATTAATGAAAAGTTTATATGCTTGCGCCAATGGTATTTACAGAATGAGTCCGGATGTTTTACATTTAGTTCAAACTTCAAATAATTTAGCACGTGTATTAGTAAAGGATGGTGAATATTCCCTGCAATGCTTAACCCGAAGTTCCGTGGATTCTGAAAAAATGGATCTGGCAAATTCCCTGAAGCATACCTTTGAATTAATAGGCGCTCGTGTTGAATACAAAGGTTCTTATCCCGGCTGGACACCCAATCCGGATTCTTCCATTGTTAAATTAATGAGTGATTTGTACAAGGAACTCTATAAAGAAAGTGCTTTAGTTAGTGCCTGTCATGCAGGTTTGGAATGTGGCATTTTAGGAGCTAATTATCCTAAGATGGAAATGATTTCTTTCGGGCCCAATATACGCGGCGCTCATTCACCTGATGAAAAGGTTCAGATTAGTTCCGTACAAAAGTATTGGGCATTTTTTATGGAGACATTAAAAAGAATACCGGAGAATTGAAGGGAACTTATTGCAGACCTATTTTATTTTTGTATGTTAAGGAACCCCAAAATTAGAATTGTGAAAAAAATTGTCCTTGAATAATTTTAGATCCTCTTTGGTATTATTCCAGATACATTTTTTCTAAACCATTCCTGTATTTTTATCTACATTTCCTTATTGTACATACTGCAATACTTTTGAATTTTAAAAGTTTTCAAACTTCTTTTATCTTTTGATTTATTATCAATTGCCTCATTCATATATTGTTCAAAAACATCAGGATGAGAAGCAGTAAGGGCCTTGAATTTCTTTTCAGAGAAGTCCATAATAGGACCGGTAAGTCCTTCGGAAATATAATCTTTTGAACCATCGGGATTTTCAGAGATCCATTTTAGGCTTCTGTTCCCGTTTTTGTCAGTTGTCATTTCTGTGTCTATTGCTTTTACATAAGAACAAATATTTCCGGTGTCCAGAACGAAAAAACAATGGTTATTAAATATTCGTTCTATTTGTCCCCACTCATCAATGAATCCCCAGTATGGAAGTTCTTTTATTTTCTTATAAGAAAAGTCGTCATTTTCTGACACCAATACAGACTCTGTGTCAAAGACAAGTTTTCTTTTTCCTGTATATTTAATTCCCTGAACAGGTTTATTTGCAACAAAATCACTAAAAGTTTTATAAAAAAATCTTCCTGCAGTATCAACAAGTCCTTCATTATATTCTCGTAGCTCGGCTGTTTTTTGTGCTCTACGTTCTCGTAACAATTCCTGAGGAGTTTGCGCCTTTAAAAGCATTGTGCTAAATAAAAATATGAGGGTAAACACGATATTATTTTTCAGTAGCTTCTCTTTTGACATAATAAAATTAATTTATTTGATTACTTATTTTAATCGGTTTCAAATGTAATTATAATTTTCGAAAATACATATGCTTAAGTATACACCGAGCGGTTAAATTTTGTGATTTAAATAGTCATGGTTGAATTATAAATTATATTTTATGCTGTACGTATTTGTGAGTCTTCAAATAAAATTAATTTTTAATTGTTTCTTCGATTAATTTGAACTTACAAAATTCCAACATTTGGAAGATAAATTTACGCTTCAGATTCTTTTCGGAATATTACACCTTATAACCTTAGTAACCCAATGGCCTAACCTACGAACTACCTTATTACCTAATTCATTGCTTAGATTAAACATCTTTAAAAATAAAAAAATAGTTGGTTGAGATAAAAATTTAAGAAGAGAATTACATATTTATTATTTTCGAAAAATTTGAATTAACAAGAATTCCCTGTTCGGAGTATATATTTTGTTTTTGCGTTGAAATAATTTTGTATGTTTGATTTTAACAGCGAGGTAGCTTAATTGAATAGATCAATGATGTCGTTTATTTATTTTTATGTTTGAAACAATAATTCACGATTTTTCTAAATTATTTATTCGCCTGGAGTCAAATATTGGAAGGAAGGCCACAGCAGCACTGATAGGAATATTTATATTCGGATGCGCATTACTTTATGGTCATTTTTCAATCAAGCCCCAATTTCATGGCATACAATTTTCCTTACTTTCTGAAAATCCATTTGACTTTTCTTATAATAATCCCCTCCGGTATAGAATTTTAGCGCCACTCTTAGGATATCTGACTTATTTAAGAGGAGAATATTTTTTTATTCTTCCGCTAATATTTTGTTATTTATTGATTTCAAGCATTTATTATTATTACAGAATTAAAGAATTTTCTCCGGTAGATTCTTTTGTTTTCGTCTGTTTAATTTCTTTCTCTTGTGTAATTTTAATTCCAATTTTTGCCCCGGGCTACACAGACGTAGTAACGTACTATTTTATTTTTCTTACATTTATCCGAATAAAAAAATTAATACCAAGTGCCCTTTGTTTTTCTCTAGCTTTGCTAAATCATGAAAGTGCTCTGTTTTTATTGCCTGGATTAATTTTGTATTCACTAAATTTAAATAAACTTATAGGCAAGGAAGTTTTCAGGACTATAATGATATATGTTTTGGCATGCTTTCCACATATAATCTACAGATATTTTGTAAGTCAGCATGTACAGCCATTATATAGTTTTGGATTCTATTTTTCAGAAGGAAATATTCATACAGCACTTAACGGTTTATTCCCAAAAATACTGCCGGCTATTTTTTATGCATTCAAATTAATATGGACTTTCCCTGTGTTTTATATTTATCTTCTATTGGTAAAGAAAAAATTTAGAGATTTGGTTGTAATAATTACAATACTTTGCGGTGCCTTTGCACAAATCATTATTGCTTATGATTATACGCGAATGCTTGTTTTGGCTTTTCCGGCAATCCTTATTTCTGCGGAACATATAAGGGAAAATTATCCCAAAAAATTTGTCGCTTTTACCTTTACGCTTATACTTATTAATCTTTTAATAACTCAATACCAGTATAATTATGATGGAGCGGTTAAAATAGTAATGAACAAATCATTTAAAACGAATGAAAAAAAATCGGTAACAGTTTTACCTAGCAGCACGCAAGCCCGGATAAATAGTAAATCAGATTCAAAGTTGTTAAGTAATTGAAAAGTTTTCAACTTCCATAACGTTGCCTGGGTTCAATTGATTTAGATGCATATTGCCAACCCGAACTCTTACAAGTCTTAAAGTAGGAAACCCTACAGCTGCTGTCATTTTTCTAATCTGTCTGTACTTTCCTTCTGTTAGGGTAATTGAAACCCAGCAGGTGGGTCCATGTCTGTCGTCTCTGATTTTTCTGCTGCGTTCGGCAAATTCCGGATTTGTTTCAAGAACAAATGCTTTACACGGTTTTGTTTGATACTTGACATCGCGTATGCCAATTTCAACACCGGATTGTAATTTTAGTAATGCTTCATCGTCAATCAGACCATCAATCTGTACATAATATTCTTTTTCGATTTTTTTACTTCGAATGTTTTCACTCATCTGTCCATCAGTAGTCAGTAATAGCAGTCCTTCACTTTCTTCATCCAGTCGGCCAATAGCCATGGTTCCTTCCGGGAAGTCATACAATTCACCAAGTAGTTTTTTCTTTTTCAACTCACAGACGAATTGACAGAGGTAACCATACGGTTTATGGATTATGAAATGGCGGTGAATCATTGGTTATTAAAGTATCGAATTAATCTATAATTGGAACCACTAATAACCATTTTATTTTTCTAATAAACTAAATTAATTTATAGAATTGTTATAATTAGTTAGTATGGCTTAGTAACAGTATTCATTTGAAGTGTCACTGCAGTTTGAGCTAATAACCGGCCATTTATAGATGCGCCTGTCTGTAAATTAATACCTGTCTTTCCCAGAATTGTTCCTTCAAAATGAGAAGTGGTTCCAAGAGTTACTGAACCGGCTACTTGCCAAAAAATATTTTTAGCCTGTGCACCTCCGCTTAGTATAATATTTACAGCTGAACTCATCGTAAGTGTTCCTGCAACCTGAAATATCCAGACATCACTTGAACTTCCAGATAGTGTAACATTAGTAGGGATAATTACATTACTTGTCCATTTATACAAACCTTTTGTAAGTGTTAGTCCGCCAATATTTCCGGCACTAAGATTAAAAAAATCAGGGTTTGGGCGTCCTGCTGCATAGGTGTATGCGGTTTGCATGTCACTCACAGCAGTTGTTAATTTGCCTGCGTTAATTACCCTGCATGGTAAGGGACCGGCTGCATTAACGGAATAAATTACCCCTGATACTTCCGGACATGTTACAAGTATTGCAGCGCCTGTTATTGGGCTGGAACCGACATTTCCGGTAATAACAGAAGGCGATACATCCGTAACTCCGGATTTAGAAAGAATTACAAAGTCACCTGCTACTCCCAGATTTACACTTTTCATATTTGTTTTACGAGACATTGCTTCATCTTGAACGGAAAGGGAAGGAGAATTTGTACTTTGTAAAGAGGTTTCCTGATCTTTTGTACAACTTCCCATAAAGAGGATCAAGGATGTTAATGCAATTGGAAAGGATTTTAATAATTTCATGATTTTATA
>JAYURB010000166.1:0-4095 GCA_043756425.1 Bacteroidota bacterium | reverse complement strand
CCAACAATGGCAATTGCAAGTGCCTCTCCTGTCAAATGCAATGGAACTGCTAATGGTTCAGTAAGTGTAACCGTGAATGGGGGAACAGCTCCATACCAGTATCTTTGGTCAACCGGTGCTCAAACACAGATGGTGAATTCAGCCTCACCGGGAAATTATTCAGTCACAATCACTGATTTTTTTGGATGTACATTTACGTCCTCTGCAACTGTTGTTCAGCCATCAGGTCTGGCACTGACAACGAATATGAATAATATCAGCTGTTCCGGAGATTTAAACGGAAGTGCTACTGTTCAGCCTTCGGGAGGAACATCACCGTATTATTATCAATGGCTTCCATCGGGAGGAAATGCTGCGACTGCAATAAATTTGGGTCCTGGAAATTATACTGCTTACGTTCGTGATGATAACGGCTGTGTCGACTCAGCTTTTTTTACATTTACTTCACCGGCTCCTGTTAATTTTAATATTGGCGGAAATAGTATTAAATGTTACGGTGGGAATGATGGGCAGATATCGCTTACCGTTTCAGGCGGCACAGCTCCGTATTCCTATCAATGGAATACCGGAGATACAACACAAACAATTTCGAATCTCGCCCCGGGAAATTATTCAGTAATTTCTACCGATCAAAAGGGATGTACGAATTCTATTTCTTTAAATCTATCACAGCCTAATGAAATAATTGTTGGTTCCGTAAATCCTTCTCCTATCTGTATTGGACAACAAACCACACTAACAGCAAACGTTACGGGAGGCGTACAACCCTATAGTTATAGCTGGAGTAATGGAGTACAAACTATCTCACAAAATATTTCTCCTGCAACAACTACAACATATTCCTTAATCGTTACAGATGCAAATGGATGTTCTTCTACAGCTATAAATATTTCTGTCGCTGTTAGTCTGCCTTTAATTGCTGCTCCGCCTTCTACAGATACTATTTGTGAAGGAAATTCAATAATCCTACAGGCAAATGCAAGCGGTGGAAATGGTGGTCCTTACAATTACAGTTGGGATAATGGCAGTATCGTCAATTCAATTTCAGTATCGCCTACGCAAACGACAACGTATACGTTTACCATAACGGATAACTGCACTCTGTTGCCGGCAATTGTCAGTATTCCTGTTGTTGTAAAACCAAAGCCTGTTCCAAATTTTATTCCGAATCCTGTAACTGGCTGTGCTCCTGTTATTGCAAATTTTACAGATCAGACATCAGCATGCACATTGTGCACGTATGCCTGGGAATTTGGTGATGGAACATCTTCAAACGGAATAAAAGAAAATCATATTTATAATTCACCCGGACAATATACCGTAAAACATATTGTAACCGATGTAAGTGGCTGTATGGGAAGTGTTGAAATTCCCGCTGCTGTAATTGTATATCCCAATCCGGTAGCAGCATTTATTGTAAAAGAAGAAACAGTACCAATTTCAAATCCCATAGTTTCCTTTTTTGATCAAAGCACCAATGCCAATCAATGGTCTTGGGATTTCGGTGATAAAACAGGATACTCCATAATCGAAAATCCAATCTATTCATTTAATGAAATTGGAACATACGAAGTCACACTAATTATTAAAAATAATAATGGATGCATTGACACTGCACATAAAACTATTAAGGTAAGAGGTGAATTCGGAATGTATATTCCCAATGCTTTTACTCCCAATGGAGATGGAATTAACGATGTTTTTATGCCGCTAATGCTTGGCGTAAAAGAATTTGAAATGCTAATCTTTGACCGGTGGGGATTAAAAATATTCGAAACAGACAACTTACAAAAACCCTGGGATGGAAAAGTGGAAGGAAAAGATAATCCGTGCCAAAATGATGTTTATGTCTATATGGTAAAAATCCGCGATACACAAGGAGAGATGCATGATTATACGGGGCGGGTTTCTCTTGTGAAATAAATTAGTAAATTTATCTGATCAGCTTAAAATAATGAATTCCGTCAGCTGCAAATATTCTTAGAATATACAATCCGTTCATTAAGTTTTCCGGTAATTGAATTTCATTACTTCCTGTCTTCTTTAAAACGATGGTAGTTCCATTGACAGTTATTAATTCAACCTTACTGAGCGAACTTCCTTGGGGTAATTGAACGAAGAAATGATCAACAGCGGGATTTGGAAAAACAGAAACAGTTTCATTAAGGTAATTGAAATCATTTACTGAAACCGGTATACTGGTGGCATTTAATCGTACAATACACATATCGTCATTAGATGCTTGTGTTGCCACACCACATGCAACAATTTTATCATCTGATTGAATATCTATACTAAAGCTGTTATCATTAGAATTATTTGCCAAATCAATAACAGCATGACCGTTTGTACCAAAAGAAACGTCAGGAATTCCGCTTAAATTAAATCGGGAAATAATAATATCCGGGGCCGGTGTCGACTGGGCTAGTTTGGTTCTGCCCACTGTTACTACTTTACCATCAGATTGAATTTCTAAATCACTATACGTAACACCTAAATTCATAGTAATACTGGTGGTGCCGGCATTGCCAAACGAACTTATGTCATTTCCAATGTCATTAATTGCGACAATTATACCCGACTGTGTAACACTAGCTGTAGTGCCACATATGTAATACTGGTTGTTGAATTCACCAATGGCGTTTGCGAAATTCATACCGTTAATAATTTTTCTTCCATTAACACCGTATGAAGAATCAACAGTTCCGTCTGATAAAATACCCCATGACTCAGCCAAGTAAAAGGTTGTACCCGAATAACCAACAGCGATAAAAGAACCATTGGGTTTTAATACAAAATCATTAACGCGTTCAAATTGGGTTGAATTATCTGGTTGTGAAATTCCCCCTGTACCAAATGTTGAATCCAAAGAACCATCCACATTTAACCTTACAAATGTTGCACTAGAGGAACTATTCGTAGGACTATTCGAATATCCTCCCAGAACAATTTTCCCATCAATTTGAATTACTGCTTCACTGACAAAATCATCTCCGGTACTAATTTGAAATACCTTTTTCCCTGTTGAAGCAAATGTAGTATCAAATGTGCCATTTGTATTTAAACGCATTACAAAAAATTCCTTATTCACAGATGTTGAGGAAACAGCACCGGATACGACAATTTTACCGTCTGTTTGCAAATCTACATCGTAGGCATAATCTGAAAATCCTGCATGGTCATAAACAACCCATCCGTTCGTTCCGAATAAACTGTCCATAGTGCCATCCGATAAGATACGACCTACTATAATATCATTTCCGTTTGTAGTTGTTGTTTCAGAAAAACCTGTAATTATCATTCCGGAGTCAGCCTGCACAGCAATTGCATTTGCATACTCATTCGACTGACTCGGAGCTAAGACTAATTTTCCGGTACTGTGGAATGTGGTATCAAGTGTGCCCTGCTGGGCTTGAATGTCCTTTGAAATTAATATGCTTGCAAATGTAAAAAACAGTATGCTGTATTTTTTTCTCATTTCTATATTTAAATTATTCTGATAAGAGTATATTTTTTTAAAAAAGAAATATTAGTGAATGAACTGTTTCATTAATACGTCATTAATTATTGGGAACAAATGTAGTAATTAAAATGTATTCTGAATTATCATTTGTATTAAGAA
This sequence comes from Bacteroidota bacterium, assembly GCA_043756425.1. Taxonomy (GTDB): domain Bacteria; phylum Bacteroidota; class Bacteroidia; order AKYH767-A; family 2013-40CM-41-45; genus JADKIH01. Next base: position 473 of record JAYURB010000166.1, on the reverse strand, counting down.
AGAGAAATTAGAACTTCTATACTCGTGTAATCTGTTGCGACTAATTCATCTATCGTTTAAAGCTGTTTTCATACCCAAAATCAGCAAATGAAATATTTCCAAACAAATTACGTTAGAACCAAGAACACCAATTTCATGCTTCATGCACCTGGAATATATATCACACTCTTGTTTTGCAATTTGCACAAATGGGAAAACTATTGCTTTTGACCCATGGATAACGGGGTCTGCTTATTTAAATCAATGGCAGTTGTATCCTAAGCCCATTGAAACAAAACTAGTTGAGAATGCAGACATAATTCTAATTAGTCATGGACACGAGGATCATTTTCATACTGAATCACTCAAGCGAATTTCAAAAAATGCTCATGTGTTTTTTCCTTTTCAATGGAGAGCAGGAGTTACTGATTATCTAAGGTATCTTACTTTTAGCCGGATTACTGAAGCAATAAGTTTCAAAACGTATACTCTGG
>JAYURB010000165.1:0-4106 GCA_043756425.1 Bacteroidota bacterium | reverse complement strand
TATAGTGAAGTGTTTAAATACTTCAAATCGTTCCATCATCTTGTATACTCTTCCAACTTTCCATGTTTCTGAAACAGGAATTCAATTATTTCATTAGTTGTTTCTTCGTTCATGGTTCCATCCCAATGAAGATACTTTCATTTCTTTCGTATAGAAACATTCCAGTTAGCCAATTCAATTACACGTTTGTAAAATTTTTGTTCTTGATTTTCTTCTGACATAATAAACATTTTACTACTAATGCCGTATTCTACGAACGCATACAAAAATATACGGCTCGTTTTTCCTAAGAGCAGACAAATTTGTCAATACACCTTAGTCTCACTTGTGAATATATTAACAACCTCCTTTTTATGAAAAAAAAATCAAAATCTTTGAAAGAATAACTCGGCCTGTTTTTTCAATTATAATAGAAAATAATATCTATAGACGGAAAATACTATCATAAATTTGTTTTTTAATAGAAAATATTCGCTATATTTGTATTAAATTCGATTTTTAACGGAAAAAATTCACCAATGGATTTAAAAGAGGTCCTTTTTTCATCGTCAGATTCAAAAACTTCAAAGCAAATATCAAGGCTTGAGAAGGAGGGTAAAATACGGAAGATTTCTCCCAGGGTTTACACATCAAATTTTACCGATACCAATGAAACAATCATTAGACGAAACCTTTTCAACATTCTTGGTAGTTTGTATCCGGGAGCCGTGTTAAGTCATCGCTCTGCATTTGAATTTGAACCAACACAAGCCGGATATATTTTTCTTACTTACAAATACACAAAAAAAATTCCGCTGCCGGGAATTACTATCAGTTTTATTGAAGGACCGGAACCTATACCGGGAGATAACCTGATTTCAGACGGACTGTTTGTATCGCAAAAGCCAAGGGCGTTTCTGGAAAATTTGCAAATCACCAGGAATACAGGTTCGATCTCAAAGTGCCTGGCTCTTCCGGAAATCGAAGAAAAGCTGGAACAAATTATTCGCGTCAACGGAGAATCAGAGATTAATAGTTTAAGAGATGCGGCAAAGAAAATTGCCACAAAGCTTAAAATGCAAAATGAGTTTGAAGGATTAAACAAAATTATCAGCGCATTATTAACTACACAGCCTTCGAAAATACTCTCTTCACCACTTGCAAAAGCGAGGGCGTTCGGCTCACCCTATGACCCGGACAGAATTCAATTGTTTGAAGAACTTTTCCGTGCCTTGCAAAAACAGGAATTCAAGAATCGTCCTGACAAGAACACCTCCGCTAAATCGTTTCGAAATTTCGCATTTTTTGAAAGCTACTTCTCAAATTATATTGAAGGAACTGTATTCGAAATTGAAGAGGCAAAAGAGATTATCAAGAATAACAAACCCATGTTGACTCGGAACGAAGACAGTCATGATGTGATTGGAACATATCAAATTGTATCCAATCGGGAATCAATGTCAAAGACACCTGCTTCAGCAAACGATTTGTTAAACATGATCCGGGAAAGACATAAAATCTTATTGAGTGCAAGGCCGGATAAGCAGCCGGGATTGTTTAAAGATAAAAATAATTTTGCAGGACAGACATCGTTTGTTGATTTCAATTTAGTCAGGGGAACATTGATTCAAAGCTTTGATTTTTATAGAGCGATAAACCATCCATTTGCAAAAGCAGTGTACATGATGTTTGTGATTAGTGAGGTTCATCCATTCCTTGATGGTAATGGAAGAGTTGCCAGAATAATGATGAATGGCGAACTTGTGAAAGCCGGTCATTCGAAGATTATTATTCCTACTGTATACCGTGACGATTACATGGGAGCATTAAGAAAACTGACCAGACAAAATGATACTGATACATATATACGCATGCTTCAAAGAACTCAGGAATTTAGTGCGAATGTTTATGGAGATGATATGAATTTAATACAGGAATATCTGGAACTGACAAATGCATTCTCTGAATCGACGGAGGCAAAACTTAACATTATTCCACGATAGGAAGAATAAACAGAAGTTTTATTTGTAGTAGTTTTCACTTAATCTTTCAGTCAGCTCAACGCCTCATTTGTTTAAACAATAGAATCACAAACAGATTTGTCGTATAATTGAAAATAATTCATCTTTGCAAAATGTTAAACAAAATAAAATCCATCTACCGTTTCCTTTCTCCAAAATTCCAGTCTGTTCATTTGGAATACAAGGTTATGCCAAAACCAAGATACGGTCATGGCAAGCCACCGCATCCAATTCTAAATTCTATTATTGATGGCGGGCGGGCTGAGTATGCTTCTTTGTTGAAGGGGTTTAAAAAATATGAAACCGCATTGCATGAAATTAAAGATTCAAAAGAAGAAAGCAATGAAGACAATCCAACGTGGAATAATGAATATTTACCGGGACTCGACATCGTTGCATTGTATAGCTTGATTTCTGAATTTAAGCCGCGAAATTATATTGAAGTTGGTTCGGGCAATTCAACCAAGGTAGCACGAAAAGCAATCAGGGATAATAAACTAAGCACTAAAATACTTTCCATAGACCCTTTTCCGCGTGCACAAATTGACCAGCTTGCCGATGAAATTATCAGAAAGCCTTTTGAGAACATGGACGATTATAAAATATTATTTGACAAGCTGGAGGCCGGTGATATTTTATTCATTGATAATTCTCATCGTTTGTTTCCAAATTCAGACGTAATGATTTTCTTCCTGGAAATATTACCCTGCCTCAAAAAGGATGTTGTTGTTCATGTACACGATATTTATCTTCCTTACGACTATCCTCAATTTATGTGCGACAGGTTTTACAATGAACAATACATGCTTGCCATGGCTTTAATTGCTAATCCGGCGAAATACAAAATACTTCTTCCAAATTATTTTGTAAGCCAGGACAATGAATTAAGCGGCATCCTGGAAGCATTTTGGTCTCACAAAAATCTTAATAATGTTGAAAGACATGGCGGGTCTTTCTGGTTTAAGATTAGCGGATAACAGATCCGATTTTACTTAAATATTAATGATCGGTATCGGTAAACCATGATTTATTGGCAAGGTCAAACAATACCCTCCATGTGAAAATCGTTTATGAACCAAATGCCGAAATCCTTTGTGCATTCAAATTTCCCGCTTCCCGAAAGAATTTGCTTTTGTTTACTGCCGTCAATTAAAACACTGAGTCGAAAATCGAAGTGTATATAAGCTGTGAAATCAAGAATATTTATAGTATGAATATTAAGTTCTTCAAGATCGATTTCCTCAAAAGCATCGTTGAAAATTTTAAACTTACGCGATAAATTTTCGAGTTTAATTTTTTCAACTTCATCGGTAGCTTTGAAAAGATTGGAGTCTATTCGCCATACTTCTTCCGTGCCGAGATAATTTAGAAACTCCAAACAGGTCCGGCGCACATCATAGTCATCGTTAGGGTGAAATTCTTCATAAATGTAACATACAATCATATTCTTTGGAATGCAGCTGTCCATTTCAGTTTGAAATAATTCAGTGGTTATAAACCGATACATTTCCTTATCGTCCACGCCGGCAAGACTATCAATTACAATATTTTTACTATGAAGCAATTCCATTAATCGCTGCAACTCGACAGGCAATTGTTCATCGGTTAGCTGATCAACAGAAATAAATACGGGATTTTCCAGAAAACCTCCAACGGTAGTTTTTTTGTTGTTAATCATGGCCCTTTCGTATTCCAGAATCTGGTTGAGCCAGATGTTTTCTATTGCGGGATTCAGTTCGCTTTCATTGTTTAAGTCGATTCCAAATTCTGCCTGGATCTTTAGCTTTGTTAATTCGTTCTCGTGACGAATAAAATCTTTGTAGGTTGAACTCTTATTCATTTGTTTTTTTCTTAAGTGTGATTTAGTGTTGCAAGATCAGCAACACGAAAGCCATTTTACAACCAACAAATGATGGATATTTATTGTGATATTTTTTATTGAACTCAAAAAAGGATTACATTTCTAATAAAAAGGGAACTTAATATTTCTCAAATAGGAAGAGTGTTTTATCTGTTTAATAATAAATATTATCCCAAAACAGGCGAAACTTAAGGGATTTAGACCAAGTTGCAGCTTTTAAATGTTTCGAAAATTTGCCATTTTAG
>JAYURB010000164.1:0-4106 GCA_043756425.1 Bacteroidota bacterium | reverse complement strand
CCTTTCCTTATCATTTGTCGGACGATTTATTCCCGAACTAATGTAAAGATCTATGATTTGATCTGTTTCAGGAATTAAATTAATTTTATATTCTATATTCATTCTAACTTTTTTGTTTGAGTTAATACAGGTGAAGACTCAATACTATTCCTATTGAAATTGATTATAATTTACTCTCCACAAAATACATATCAATCTCTCCCTTATTCTTAGCTTGTATCTTCCCTCGATAGCTGCATTTAAAAGCATCATTCACTATTTCATATGTAGCACCGCTGATATTAATTTTTCCTGCTTCTCCACTGCTTTCCATTCGGGATGCAATGTTGACGGTATCTCCCCATATATCATAAGCAAATTTTCGCAGTCCTACTATCCCTGCAACGACAGGCCCTGTATGAATTCCTATTCTGATTTCAAAAGGCTCCTTATTATCTCTTAATCTTTCCTCCAAATGATTTTTCATGAATTCCTGGATTTCGATCGCCGCTTTCACTACATCAACAGCATTACTGGCATTGATAACAGGCAAACCACCTGCACACATATAACTATCGCCTATCGTCTTTATCTTTTCAATATTATGCCTGGTGATAATCTCATCAAATGCTTTGAAACAAATATCGATTTCAGCAACAAGATCAGCCGGTGAAAGTTTTTCGGATATTTGTGTAAATCCTTTGAAGTCAGTAAACATAACTGTAACCTGGTCAAACAGTTTGGCTGCTGCACTTCCTTTTAATTTAAGTTCTTCAGCCACCTCTTCGGGAAGAATATTTAAAAGTAAATCGTCAGATTTTTTCTTTTCAGCTACAACTTCGGCCGTTCTAATCTCAACTGTTTTTTCTAAAACTTTTTGTTTTTCCAACAGTGACCATTCGCGTATCTTACTAAATATTCTTAAGCCCCATAAAAACAGTAATAAATAAGATCCGTAAGCCCACCAGGTTCTCCACCAAGGGGGAAGAACCTGAAAATAGTAAACCAGTGGTTGACTCCAAATTCCTTCCGGACTTCTTGCTTTTACTTTAAAAGCATATTTTCCCTCATACATGTTTCCAAAAGTGGCAGAAGATTTTTCTGTAACAGGACTCCATTCTTTACTGTATCCTTCCAGAATATATTGATAACGCATAGAAAAATTCACACCCGTTTCTAATGCAACAAAATCAAAACTAATACTGTTGTGTCTATAGGGAAGTACAAGGTTTTCGGGTAGTGAATAAAAAACCGAGATATTGTCAAATTGTAAACCTTTGTATTTTTTTCTTAAACTATCCCGTTCGGACAGTAAAAGAGGTTTTCCTGCAATAAGTATTTCTTGTTGTGCCATTGTAATGCTATCAGAAAAATCCGACTTCAAATCGTACCAGCAGACAGATGCTTCATCAATTCTTATTTTTTGCAAAATTACCTTTGGTGACGCTATACTTTTTTGCTTTGCATTCGAATCAAATCGTATCAAAGCAGTTTTGTCGGAACCGGTAGAAATCCAAATAATACCTTTGCTATCCTTAAACATTGCATTTTGTCCGGCGTTCACATCTTTCACCGGATAACCGGAGGCGCTGTTAAAGACTTTTTCAATTTTCCACACAGAACCTTTTCCTGTAAGTTCACAAATACCGGATTTTGTTCCGGCATAAATTTTCCCATTATCTCCTTCTACAATCTGTGTAACATTGTTATCGGGAAGACCATCGGAAGTTGAATAGTTAATAAAATGTATCTTGTTAGAAGTATCAGCCTTTTTATCTCCGACAAATTTGTCAATTACCTTTTTCACATTATCTTTTGTCAATAAAGATATACCACCACCGGCTGTACCAAACCATACGTTCCCGGATTTGTCTCGTCGAATACACCATACACTATTATTGGCAAGACCCTGAGTGGTTGAAAGGGTTAAGAATGATTTAGATATTTCTTTATTGTGATCCGCTATATCCTGTTGAAGATTAAAATTATGGTTACATGAATTAGTGATGCAGAGGTTATCACTTTTCCTCTTGAAAATTGAAACACCTCCGCCATCTGTGCCAATCCAGAGATTGCCCTTCCCATATCCTTCGGAATTATCTTCTGTAACACACAAAACACTATTATTGGCAAGCCCTTGTGCTTTTGTAATATTAATAATTGTCCTAACGTATTTTCCGTTTATTTTTTTTAGTTCATGCTCGTCCCTTTTGGAAGCTTGTCTTCCCTTTTCAATTGCATCAACACGTTTACCGTCGTAAAAAGATAAACCTCCGCCATAAGTACCAAAGCAGAGGTTACCATTCGTATCTTCCGTAATACTTCGAATACTATTATTGGCCATTCCTTGCTCGGTGGTATAGCTTACAAATGATTTACCATCGTAACGACATACTCCTCCACCTTGTGTGCCAAACCAAACATTACCTTTCCGATAGCCATCGGAATTATCTTCTGTAATACAATAAACATTATTATTTGCCAGCCCTTGTGCGGTAGAAAATTTTGTAAAAGATTTTCCATCGTAATAGGTTACTCCTCCTCCATCTGTTCCAAACCAATAGTTTCTATTCTTATCCTCGGCAATACTATATACATTGTTATTGGCCAATCCTTGTTCTGTTGTAAAACTTACGAAGGAATTTCCATCGTAGCGGGAAACTCCACCGCCTTGCGTTCCAAACCAAATATTACCTGATCTATCTTCAGTAATAGCCCACACATTATTGTTTGCAAGTCCTTGTGCTGTTGTAAAACTAATAAACGATTGCACAAAGGATTTTAACGGCTCCTGCGGCATGTTTACATTTTGAAAATTATTAGATTCACGGTATGATGATTCCATTTCGCATTTCTGAATAAACATGGAAACACCTCCGCCTTGTGTACCAAACCAAAGATTTCCTGATTTATCTACAATAATGCTATAGACATTATTATTAGCCAACCCCTGCTCAGTAGTAAATGTTTCGAATGCATTTGATAATTCCGGTTTCGTTTCCGTTTTACCTTGCCGATTTTGAAAATTCTGCTTATTCTTATTTAAATTGTGAAGCGCCTTGGTTCTTTTACTATCAAAACGCGATACGCCACCACCACCTGTCCCAAACCAAACATAACCCTCCTTGTCTGCTGCAATACTAAATACATTATCGTTTGCCAATCCTTCTGCCGTAGTATAATTTGTAAATGATGCAGCAATTTCTCTATTATGTTCAACTAAATCTTTTTGATTACTTAAATCATGCTTGCAAGAATTGTTATTACAAGGATTGTCAATGTAATTTCCGGTATAACACGAAACTCCCCCGCCACCGGTTCCAAACCAAAGGTTTTGATTCCTATTGCCGTCTGCATTATCCTCTGCAATACTTAATACAACATTGTTGCATAATCCCTGCGCTGTTGTAAAATTGACAAAGGATTTAGAAATTTCTTTATTATGTTCTTCTACATCATGTAAAATATGCAGGTTGTGCTTACATTTGTTTGCATTGCACGGTAAGTTTGATCTGCTTGCATCGTAGCGACTTACTCCCCCTCCCTGAGTCCCAAACCAGATGTTTCTTTTATGATCTTGAGTAATTGCAAAAACAGTATTATTACCCAAACCCTGAGCAGTTGTATATGTTGTAAATGTTTTTCCGTCATAGTGCGACACTCCTCCTCCATAAGTGCCAAACCAAAGGTTTCCTGATTTATCTTCCATAATACTCCACACAATGTTATTGGCTAAACCTTGTGTTGTACTAAAATTTACAAATGATTTTCCGTCAAAACGCGAAACGCCGCCGCCACCGGTACCAAACCAGAGGTTTCCAAAATGATCTATGCACGATGCTGTGATGGCATCAAGAGCAAGACCTTTATCGGTTGTATAATTTGTAAAGTTGGATATTCCGCCATATCCAAGAATAAAAGGATTTCCATATTTATCCTTTATTCTTTCTCCTTTTTCATTTTTTAATACCGGAAGAAAAGTTTTTAAAGGAGGTTCAAGATTAATTTTCTTTGTCTCTCCTTCAGCTGTTTTAAAAGTATAAGTTCCTCCTTTTGTACTTGGAACAACTACCTTTAACGGCTTTGGTAAATTTTCTAAAATATATGATTTGAGTTTTGCCGTATCC
>JAYURB010000163.1:0-10175 GCA_043756425.1 Bacteroidota bacterium | reverse complement strand
AGGAAAGTTTCCTCATTTCTTCCAATACAGAATTGCGGAACCATACTAAAACACCTAAAATTAATACAAAGAGAAATACTTCCATGAGGAGAATTTATTTTTGCGAAAGATGGATATAATTTTTAATAAATGAGGCATGAATCATGGAATTTCAAGTTAAAAAAATCTTTTATCCTTACGCTTAAAACTCTAGTGGCGTTTCTATACCTAATAAAATTGTAATTAGCTTTTTGCCTTAACGTAATTAAGGGTGAGATAAAATTTTGCCTAAATTATTTTCCACTAAGCTATAATCAGCAGACTCTGTCAACCCATCTCCGGTTAAATCATATACTAAATATCCGGAACCGAATAAACCGGCATCGAAAGCAATTCCTGACATATCTGTAGCATTTATAAATCCATCTTTATTACAATCGCCGCTATACAAAGCAAATCTTCCATCGTTAAGATTTTTTAGCTTATTCCCATAAGCTTGTGACGAAGAAAGGGTAAAATCATAGGTAATGTTTGAGGCATTAAATAAAACAGAATTTGCACTCCATGTTTCCAGGGAATTTCGATGATTCACTTTTATATAAAAAGATCGATTCAACACTGAAAGAGGAAAAGGCGCATCAACAGAACCATCGGTTCGAAGCAGAGTCTTTATTGAAGAGAAAGTGGTAAACGGTGAAATTGTATTACAGAGTTCGATGGATATTGAATCGCAAATTGCAGGATTGCTGCTTGAGCCCGCGTTACTCAAAACACTATCCATAATACCACTCCCTTTATAATATCCTTCGACAAAAACTTTCAAGTTTAAATTAACTGCATCATAAGTAACAGTATTATTCCCCGACAAAAGCCATAAGTCTGGATCGAAAGCAGCAGAAGACGCGGGAAAGTTTATTGTTCGAGTAAAAACCTGTCCTGAAAAAGTATGATTGAAAACAAGGGTTGTATCAAAACCCGAAGTAGAAAATTTTATGGGTACAGGCATTTCAAAAAAACTAACAGAGGCATGCGATTGTGTTTGGTTAATTTGAACAATTACATTAGTTCCATTTCTATGCCAATTTACCTGGTATGTTGGATAGCCCTGTTTATAATACCATTGATTAAAAAATCCGGTAAGATTCTGTCCGCCGGTTGATTCCAGATGATTTTTTAGATCAGGTGTCTTAGCATAGCTGTATGCAAGGACAGGATCGTTCAGGTAATTTCTAAGAGATTGAAAAAATAAGGTATCCCCGAGTTTCCATCGCAGCATATGAAGTAGGTAGGCTCCTTTATTATAACTAAGTCTTCCGTTAAAAATTCGGTTAACACTCGTAGTATCGTCACACAATACAGAACCTCCGGGAGAGCTTATTATATTATTCTTTTTTGATAATTTCCAATTGTACCATTGCGTGGGATGTTGATATTGCTGCGTTAATCCCTCCATATATGTTGCAAAGCCCTCGTTTAGCCAAATATCTTCCCAGCTTCCACAAGTTACTTTATCCCCGAACCATTGGTGTGCACATTCATGGGCAATTAAAAACTGACTAAAATTATTGACAAAGCTCATCGTTTGATGTTCCATTCCTCCGCCCCATCCGAATTGACAATGGCCGTATTTCTCTTTTGCAAAAGGATATGGTATTGTCAGCGAATTATACAAAGAAATAATATTTAATATTTCAGGAGTTTGTGATTGCGCCGTGGCCAGGTTTTCCGGATATACATAATTAAGAATCTCAAGAGTGTCGTTTGTACTCATCGGCAAATAATTCGAATATACAGAGTAATTTGTTACAGCAATTGCAACCAGATATGCAGGAATCGGATAATGACTTTGCCAGTGATAAATTTTATCGCTTCCACTTTGTGTTACAGAAATTAAAACACCGTTGCTTGCTACTTTGTAAGCTTGAGGTGTCGCTATAATTACATCAATGGAATCAATTTTATCATTCAGACTTTGTTTGCAGGGCCACCAGTCTAAAGCACCAAAAGGTTCTGAAAGCGTCCACAGAACCGGTGTACCGCTATGCGTGGATATTTCGAATGATCCAAATCCATTGCTTGGCGGCGTACCGTGGTAGGAAACTTTTAATGAGTCAATATTATATGCCGCTAAAGGAGCAGGCAATGTAATTCTCAAAGAATTGCCTGCAAGCTGGACAAATGTCGCTGCCAAACCATGATAATCAACTGAATCAACTATTAGAGAATTTGATAAATCAAAATAAATCTGGTTAAATCCGGAAACAAGTGGAACAAAATAAGAAGCAACGGATCCACTAATATATTTTATGGCCGGGTCTACGCGCCAGTTAAAACGGTGGTATTTTAAATCGTAATTGTCAGGCACTGTTGAAGTAATTCCCTGCCCAATATAACTGTGTGCTTTGTTTTCAAAATCGACAAGTTGATTAAATTGCTGCTGGTACTGTAGTACTTGTGCCTGAATAAGAAATGGCAGAAAAATAAATGCCGAAAACAATAATTTCTTCATTGGTAATTTTTATAAATCAAATAATGTATTTTACTCCTTAAGGTTACAAGGATTAAATATAATCAAAATTATTAATTACTTAATGATAGGCTTGAATTTTTAAAAACTTGTGATAAAGTCAATTGTTAAGTTATCTATTTCCTCATAAACTGAATATTAAAATAGTCCTGATGGTTAATTATACTTTCAAGCAGTTTATTTGTTATCAATCTGTTTGCCTTCTTATTGGGGTGAAAATCTAAATTTGATAAAACCAAATCCCTTTTTTCATACCCTTCAAAAACTCCGGTTAAACTGATTTTTTTGTAATCATATTTATTACAAACATCTTCCACAAATAAACTATCGCTTAAAAGGTTTTTATCTTTTATAGCCGGTAAATAGACAGCGACAGTTTTGGTGTTATTCATGTGTGCTATTTCACTTATATTTCTTAAGGCATAATAGTTAATTGAATCAGCATATTCTCCGAGTTTCTCACTTACAACGTCACCATTGTCATCCTTAGTGATATTTCTCATCTGAATAATATTTTTCAAATACGGGTCGTTAACGGAATAACCCTGATAAACTAAACGATTAACGTAGCTCGATATACGATGGTGATAGTTTGTGTGGATAAAGACAAAAACTACATCGGGATTCCAATAGCGTGCTTTATCTTTATATTGATAAAAACGCTGAAATAGTCTGTAACCGTTTGAAGAAAAATTAATAAGTTCAATGTGTACCGGTTTATTATTAATAGTTGCCCGATATTTATCATTCAATTCTGATTCAACGAGACTTATAAAATCTTCGCCATCGTTCATTCCGTTCCCGCACTCAAATGAACCCCCTAAAATAATTATTCTGTAACAGGAATCAGGTTTAATTTTGGAATATTCCTTATCGCGCAAACCATCCTTATTTAATGTGTAAACAATGCCTTTGTATTTTACAGAGGCAAATGGAATATTTTCTGTTAACATTAAATCATTACTGGGCTTTGTGGTCTTATTTGTAATATACTTTGACCAATTCCGGGAAATATCGAAATCATTGCTCCAAATCTGAGAGCAATAATTATTGGTACTTATCAGGTTAGTATAATATCCATTATCAATTGAAATTAAGTCGGCTCGATTAAGATGTTCCTTAAGCAATGGTGCAATAGATGTTCTATTATACAATTTACGTCCATAATTCCATTCCGGACTATTTGAGGTAAGAAGGAAAAGGAAAAATAAAACAAAACCTGAGTACGAAAACCCTGAAATGAATTTTTTAAATGTAACCGATCGATTATGCTTTTCCCTCTCCGAAAAATGATATACAGAAGCGATTGCCATATAAATAATACTAAACAAAATGATTTGCTTAACTTGAGAGGAATCCATATTAATACATGTTTTAATAATTGTCCACCAATTAGACAACGAACTACATGTCCAAATGCTCCATAAAACTGACATAACAAAAAGCACTAGCAACCCGGAAAATGCCTGCTTAATAATAGTAAAAACGTTTTCCTTCTTTGTAACGGATCGGTCCAAATCTCTCTGTTGCATAAGTGTGTTTACAGAAACCAATATTCCAAAAGTACCCCAAAAGACAGCATCTTTCAATTCAAGAGGGAAGGTCCCTTTTAGCCAAAACCATTGATAGGTATGCAATATCCATGTAATGATAAAGCAGATAAATGTGGAAATAAACAATGCAGGATAAATACCGATTTTTTTTATTTTAAAGTAAATCGGGTAATAAAATATTTTAATCATAAAATTCCGCCAGTACATGTTTGTTCTTCTCCATAAATTGCTGAAACCGGTAGAAAAAAATATGTTGTTAAAAATATCGGGAATATTATACCCCGTAAGAATAACCAGACCAATGGCAATATGAAATGCAGCAATCACACGAAGTACTATCAGAAAATTTGCTATCAGGAAAGTCAATACCTGCAAAGCAGTATGGATTTCATCGAAAGGAATTATGATTTTATGATAAATAAAACGGTAAATTATCATCTGCACCAACCCACGACAAATTAACAGTGAACTTCTTCCCAACGTATTAGGGTTTATCCCTTCGTATGAAGAAATAAAAGATTTATAATCAACAATTGGGAATAAGGGCATTGATAAGTTTGGAGGCAAAAGAAAATAGTTGATATTATCCTGCAAAGAAACTTTTCGCTTCATAAATTTAATTTCATGAAGAAAACTAATGCTTCTGAACATAAATAAACTACCAATTACAAATGGTATATACTTAAACTCCGAAAACGTTTCCCATTGCACGATGTATATGCTAACTAATAGAATTGCTATTGCCAGTATGCTAATTTTTTTTACCCTCAGCTTGATGTTGGACAACAATACAACCAATAGTAATAGTATAATGGAAACTAAAATGATAAAGGAGGAGAGCTTAAACTGATAAAACCCATCCTCAAAATTTACACCATACAGAACAAATAATGATACTACAAATAAAACCGGAAGTAATTTTCTCGTGTCAATCTTTGAAACAAAACAGAAAAAACTAAAAGCAACACTTAACAAATAAATCGAAAGTAAATTAAAGCTCTTTTCTATTTGAAATTTATAAATAACATAACCAATAAAAGCGAATAATAAGTAGAATAAATAACTTTTGTATTTCAGGTTCATAGGATATAAAAATAAATATTTATATCCTAGTGCATTGCTCCTACCGGTTTCCTGTTATTAATCTTCACATAAGGACGCTGAGTATATCCAGTATAAATTTGTCTCGGTCTGGCAATGGGCTCTCCTCCTTCTCTCATTTCCTTCCATTGAGCAATCCAGCCCGGCATTCTGCCCATTGCAAACATGACGGTGAACATATCTGTAGGAATACCTATGGCACGATACAGGATTCCGGAGTAGAAGTCAACGTTAGGATATAATTTTTTTTCTATGAAATAACTATCTGTTAAAGCAACTTCTTCCAACGATTTGGCAATATCAAGTAATGGATCCTGGATGCCCAATTCTTTCAAAACATCATCACATGCCTTTTTAATTATTTTAGCGCGCGGATCAAAGTTTTTATAAACGCGATGGCCAAAACCCATCAGACGGAATTTACTGTTTTTATCTTTTGCTTTTTCAACCCAGGAGTCAACGCTGCTGCCTCCCTTATGAATCATTTCAAGCATTTCTATCACTGCCTGATTTGCACCTCCGTGAGAAGGTCCCCATAACGCACATATCCCCGACGATATTGCAGCATACAAACTTGCTTGTGATGATCCTGCAAGTCTAACTGTTGAAGTTGAACAATTCTGCTCATGGTCGGCATGGAGAATAAGCAAAATGTCCAGGGCCTTCTTTACGGTATTATTTAAAGGAAACTCTTCAGTAGGTTGAGCAAACATCATGTATAGAAAATTTTCACAATAGCTCAACTTATTCTTCGGATACATCGTTGGAAAGCCCTGTGATTTTTTATACGACCAAGCTGCAATTGTAGAACACTTCGCAATTAACCGCTGAATGGTAAGATCAATCTCCAGTTTACTCATATCTGTTTTTTGAGCTTCCGGATAAAAAGTAGACAAAGCACACATCATGGAAGCAAGTACTCCCATTGGATGTGCTTTGCCGGGAAAACCTTCGTAAAACTTTTTCATGTCTTCATGAATCAGACTGTGGTGCGTTATACCTGTAATGAATTTTTCCAATTCATCCTTTGTTGGCAATTCACCGTATATTAGAAGATACGCCACCTCCAGAAAAGTTGATTGATCAGCCAATTGCTCAATAGGATATCCTCTGTATCTTAAAATTCCTTGTTCACCATCCAGAAAAGTAATGGCACTCTGTGTTGCTCCGGTATTTTTATAGCCGGTATCCAGTGTAATGTATCCGGTCTGACTGCGCAGATTGGATATATCAATGGCCATTTCATTTTCCGTTCCTATTATCACCGGGATTTCATAAATCTTGTTGTCTAATTCAACTTTAGCTGATTTCATTGTATGATATTAATTTATTTTTTTATCTGATTTCTTTAACGACTTCATTTTAAATGGAAGAAGGCAAAGTGAACTTTTAATAATTCTGTCTGACTAAAACAATAACACAATATAAGGATATAGTTTATTACAACAAACTTACTAATTATTACAGTTATAAGCAGTCTAACAAGCATAAATGTTAATTAAAAAACCAACGCTGCTAATAAAGATTCTCAGAATCAATATTAGCAGCGTTGGTTTTATTTTGGAGAATACTAAAATCCGCTACGGCAGGGATCTTTAGTTTATAGTTATTATTAAAATAAGCGCTTACTTTAGGAAAACGGCTGTTTGTTATTTTTTGATTACCGGAAAGCCACGTTTGCGCATTAAAGCATCGCTGCTTGCATCTCTGCCTCTGAATTTCTTAAATCCATCCTGCGGGTCAATGGTATTGCCGACTGAAAAAATATATTTGTTTAATCGATCAGCAACAGTTTTGCTATACGGGCCGCCGCCTTCTGTAAAGGCTTCATAGGCATCTGCCGTCAATACATCAGACCATAAATAGCTGTAATAGCCTGCTGAATAGTCGTCCGAGCTGAATATATGAGCGAACTGAGGTAAACGATGACGCATGACAAGTTCTTTGGGCATTCCCAATTTTTCAAGTGTTTCGCGTTCGAATGCTTTCGGATCAATGATTTCAGCTTTTGATAGATGTATTTTCATATCTACCAAAGCACTTGAAAGATATTCCGTAGTCGTAAAACCTTTATTGAACTTGGATGCTTTTTCAATTCTCTCCACAAGTGATTTTGGTATAGGCTGCCCCGTCTTATAATGGATAGCGAATTGTGAAAGCACTTCCGGTGTCGACAACCAATGTTCGAGAAGCTGAGAAGGAAATTCAACGTAATCTCTTACCACATTGGTACCTGACAGAGTAGGATAAACTACATTGGAAGCAAGTCCGTGTAATGCATGACCAAATTCATGAAATAATGTTGTGGCATCATCCCAGGAAATTAAAACAGGCTCGCCTTCTTTGCCCTTAATAAAATTTGAATTGTTAGAAACGATTGTTGTAATTTCATTGTCCACGCGCTGCTGGTTTCTATACGCATTCATCCATGCACCGGAACGCTTTCCTTTTCTTGCATAAGCATCGAAATACCAAAGTCCGATTAATTTTCCTGATGTTTTATCTTTTACCTGCCATACACGGACATCGGGGTGATAAACAGGAACATCTTTAACAGGGGTAAAACTGAAATTGAATAATTCACCTGCAACCCAAAACATTCCCTCGCGTAATTTCTCCAACTGCAAATATTGTTTCACATCATTCTGATCAAGATCGTAGCGATCTTTTCTTACCTTCTCTGCATAATACCGATAATCCCAGGGCTCAATGGTTATATTTGCTTTTTCTTTATTTGCCATTTCCTGCATACTCTTGACTTCTTCTTTTACTCTTTCAATAGCAGGAGGCCATACACTTTCCATAAGTTCAATGGCTTTTTCAGGAGTTTTTGCCATAGTGTTTTCTACACGCCAATGAGCATGGCTTGCAAAACCTAAAAGTTTTGCTCTATCGGCACGAAGTCTTAGAATAGTTGTAATAATAGAATTATTGTCATGTTCTCCGCCATTGTCACCACGACTAATAAACATCTTCCAAACTTTCTCGCGAAGACTTCTATTATCAGAATAGGTTAAAAATGGATCAACGGAAGAACGTGTATTTGTTATTACCCATGAACCGTTGAGTTTTCTTTGTGTAGCAGCATTAGAAGCTGCATCTTTTAATGATTGAGGCAGTCCTGAAAGTTCTGCTTCTGTTTTTATCTCAACATATAATTCTGATTCATCCGACATTAAGTTCTGGCTGAATTTTGTGAAAAGTCCCGCAAGTTCCTGATTGATTCCGGAAAGTTTCTCTTTTGTTGTTGCATCGAGTTTAGCACCGGCTCTTACGAAATTTGTATAGTATAACCAGACTAATCTTTGTTGCTCGTCATTTAGGGTTTTCTTTTCAGGTGAGTTATAAACCGCTTCTATTCTTCTGAATAATTTTTCATTCTGATTAATTTTATCAGAGAATTCAGCAAGCTTAGGCGACATCTCTGTCTCGATTTCCTGAAATTCCGGAACATTCATATTAGAACTCCATATTCCAAAAAGCGTTTGAACCCTATCCATGGTTTTACCGGAACGCTCCATTGCTTTAATTGTATTTTCAAATGTTGGCGGAGCAGTATTTATTGCAATTGCTTCGATTTCTTTTAGGTTCTCACTCATCGCTGCTTCAAGGGCAGGTTTGAAATAAGAAATTTCAACTTTATCGAAAGGAGGTATGCCTCCATAGGGGCCAATCCAGGGCTGCTGTACAGGATTTATATCCGGAGCAACCATAGTTTCTGAGTTTGATTCTGTTTTGATAGCTGTTTCGCTTTTTATTTTAGGAGGAGTTAGTGGTCCGCCAATAACAGGCAGAGAAAATAAAATGCAAAGTAATGCAGTAGTAGTATGCATAGGGTTTAATTTTTAGATTAATCTTGCAAAAATAGAATAATGATTGGTTTTAAGGATTTAATAATAGTTAAACTTGGTTAAGAGTGTATTTACAAAGCATATGTCCTTACTGCCTATGGGTCTTTTGCTTAAAAAAGTAAGTAATATCGTTTACAAAGACGTTTACAAAGACGTTTACAAAGACGTTTACAAAGAAAAATAATCCCCGAAATATATTACCAAGAATAAACACGCCTCCGCCAAAACATTTTATAAATTCAGTAAAATTCACTATGTTTATTAAAATTTTATTCGTTCAATGCCCTATTGACAAAGGGCTGTAGCTTATTTTCAAACTTTCGGTTATATGTTCTATCAAAAAAAGAAAGCAATTTTACTCTTTGGATGTATTGTTTTCTTTATTTCACTTTTATACTCCCATAAGATTACTGCACAAACAGCATGGCCTTCTCAGTCATGGAGTAGTGCCGTAAATCTAACTTCTATATTGAACCCTTCAGGTACAATTGAATTAAGCGGATTGTTTTGGAATGATGTTACAAAAAGACTCTATACTATTTCAAATATTGGACAGTTAAAAGTATTACAGTATAATTCAGTTACAAATAGTTTTTCATTGATTGCGGCCAATTCAGTTTCCGGTGGCCCGGAAGGAATTACACAAGTAAATCTGAATGCCAATGAATTTTATGATATTGATGAGAATAATTATCTAATAAGAAAATATACCCATCCGCCTGATTTTTCCACTCTTACATTATCGAAATCCTGGAATATACTTGCAGCACCTTCTCCCATGACGAACACAGGTAATACAGGTCCGGAAGGAATTACCTTTATTCCTGATAGTTTTTTATCTGCTATTGGATTTATCAGCCAATCAACGGGATCACTTTATACTTCCGTAAAAGGAATGGGAGGATTAATTTTCATTTCACACCAGGACCAGGGGTATATATGGGTCTTTGACCTTAATCCAAATGTAAGTAATGACTTTACATATGTTGGAAAATATCAGACTAATAAAACAGAAAGTTGTGACCTTGCATTTGACTATACCACCGGATTGCTTTATATTCTTCATAATACTTCAGGCAATACACTCGAAGCTACCAACCTTACAACAACAACGGTTTCGGGAAGTATAAAAAAGTTTGTCACTAAAGCGGAATACGCACTTTC
>JAYURB010000162.1:0-4132 GCA_043756425.1 Bacteroidota bacterium | reverse complement strand
TAAACATTGTCCCAGGATGCATTGGATAGGGATTTAAGTAAATCCACTGATTGTTTCCTTTCTTCTAAAAAGTGATTAACCATACTATAAAAATCTTTAGATGCATACTCTCGATTTACTACCCAACCCACAGGATCTATTGCAGGCATAGGCTTTTCCGGAGTACGTATAACATGTTGCAGCCTTGCACGAAAGTCCTCCTTTTCTTCATCATACAGATGACAAACAATTTCAAGCATATTCCATTTTTCAGGAACACTTCTCCATAGGATTTGTTCCTTAGTTATAGAGTTAAATAACTCATTGTAGATATTCTTGTTCTTATCAAGCTGCAACTTAAAATAGGATGTATCCATCTTTTTAGTAGTATGATTGTAATAATCTAAAATTATATATTTGCCTGAACTAATTGGCTTTTACTGATGGCAAATATAGAAACACTTTTTTCTTCTGCCGAATGTGATATCTTTTACAATAAAGATTTACATATCATTCAATCGCTTTGGAAAGGGGTTTATATTAAAGACGAAGGTTTTCGAAAAATTCTGGATGCTATTATTGCTTCTCTGGAAAAAAAGCAAGCTTCAATCATTATTGCTGATGCACGTAACATGCATGTCATTTCAAATAATGATCAGGAATGGATTCTGAATAGCTGGTATCCACGTGCTGTTAATGCCGGATTCAGATACCAGGGCTTAATTTTAAGCAAGGATACCTATAATGAACTTGCCGTAAAAAAAATATCCAATAAATACGATGAAAAAAAAATTACTACACAATACTTCCGGACTCCTGCCGAAGCGCTTGAATGGGTAAGAGAAATTCAGAAAGAATTTATTTAGTGAAACTCTATTTTGGAATCGATTTAAAATATACTTTTATAAGATAAATAAACAACAAACACTCATGAAAAAAACTTACTTAAAATTAATTTTATTTCTCATTCTCTTTGGTTCTGTAAGCAATCTCTTTGCTTCTCTAGCATGGACAAGAATGGCTGATTTCGGCGGGGGAAACAGAGAATTCGCTTTTGGCTTTTCTGTTGGCAGCTACGGTTATGCAGGTACAGGAAGAAATCCTACCGGTCAAAACGACTTTTGGCAGTATGACCCTGCATTAAATGTTTGGACACAAAAAGCCGCTTACCCCGGCTCCGGCAGATATGGAATGGTTGGATTTGCTATAGGTAATTACGGTTATGCAGGCACAGGCTGGAGCGGTACCGGCGGTGGTGCTAACCAGTATAATGATTTCTGGCAATATGATCCCGGAACGAATACTTGGTTGCAAAAAGCAAATTTTGGCGGCACAGGACGTTATTCTGCTGTTGGATTTTCAATTGGAAACAAAGGCTATATCGGTTTAGGATACCAACCACTGAAAAAGGATTTTTGGGAATACGATCCTGTAACAGATACATGGACACCTAAAGCTGACTTTCCATTGCTTAGACAAGCTTCTACAGGTTTTGCTATAGGAAATAAAGGCTTTGTAGGAACAGGCTACATGAATGGTGTAAGTTATAGCGACTTCTATGAATTTGATCCCTCCGCTAATACATGGACGCAAAAAAGTGATGTCCCAGGTCTCAGGAGAAGAGGCGCTGTAAGTTTTACCATCGGTATTTATGGATATTTGGGAATGGGATATAATGATTCTACGTACCTAACTGATTTTTCCCGATACGATCCTGTTGCCAATGTATGGACCGTTGTAGCTAGTATTGGTGGTGTTCCAAGATATGGAGCTTATGCTTTCTCTCTTAACAATTACGGCTATGTAGGAACAGGTTCCTATGGCGGAATTATATATGTTCAGGAAACACCAGACTTCTGGCGATTGGAAGATTGCCAGGGCGGCGCCGTTGGAATCATGAATAATATTTTCAAACAGAAAAGTATTTCCATGAATGTTTCGGCCAGTGATCTTAAAGGACTGATTCTTGATTATGATATAGGTAATGAAAGAGAAGTAACATTCAGCTGTTACGATGCATTAGGTAAATTAGTAGTGTCAGCAAATCTTTTACCCAATTCACGCTCAATGACATTACCTGTGAATCTTAGCGAAGAGATTTATTTTTATACTGTGAAAAATCCTGAAGGTAATTTGGCTAGTGGGAAGGTAATGGTGTACTAAACTTATAGTATTTAGAAATTTATTTATTAAAGATCGCAGGGAATGGCGATCTTTTTTTTTTAGAGAAATGAAATGAGAATTTAGTTTGTTGAAATTTTGAAGGGAAAAAATTGAATAAGGGGGGAAAGTTTCAGTCTGGGTTTGGGTTTGAGTTAGAGTTTCAGAAACAGTTCGAGTGAACAGAAAGGCACTGTTCACTCGAACTGTTCAATCGGACAGTATTGTGTGGACCAAAAGGATCATGAAACATATTTAATTATCAAGACATTATAAAAATACTTGTTAGATTTTTATCAATACTCGTTAGAATTTTTAAACATGAAAAATATTGCAAATCCCTAACCAAATTATTTTAATTAAAAAGATAATGTTCATTTTCTCGAATTAATTTTTCAATAATTTGCCAGTTGTGATATTTCCATCGAGGTTTTTAAATCGATAAAAATAAATTCCTTCACTCCATTTTTCAGTATTAATTATTAATGATGATTGAAATTTTTCGTAATAAATTTTACTAGAAAGTAAATCAAAAATAACTACTTCAGTTTTTTCATTACTGAATGATTCTATCTTAAAAAAATTTCGAAAAGGATTCGGATAAGTTTTGATTTCTTGATTATCAAAAGCTTCATTGATACGTAATGAACAATTGTTAATGTAGGGCGAAAAATAAACAAGCCCTAAAGGCAAACTATCATGGGCATCAAAAATTGAGTTTGCAATTTGTAAAGAATCATTTGTACACCAGCAATTATTAGTTAGATCGAAGTCTGAAGGACCAATATTTTTAACATTGTAATTACTATTATTACATATTGTGTTTTGACTAAAACCTGAAATAGGATTATTAAAATTACCAGTCAACTCCATTCCAATAGTATTGTTTGAAATGAAATTATTTTGAAAAACAAAATTATTAGAACTATGTAAATAACAACCTTCATAGTTATTTGTGAAAGTATTTCCAGTATAAGTTCCAGAGGTACTATTCATTCCATAATAATTATTCGAAAAAGTACAATTCGAAACTAAACCTCCCGAAATACCTCCAAGGCCAGTTTGATTGCCAATAAAATTGCAATTCGAAATGAGTCCTAAGCCTGAGCTTCCACTGGAAATACCGTATTGAGTATTATTTTTGAAATCACAATAAGTAACAATTCCATTGTTGTAGCCAATACCGTATATTCCATCATCATTATTATAAAAACTTGAATGGTCAACTTTTAAATACACCCCAGCACCTAAAGGTTTTAAGCCTTCGTGGCAAAAAGTAAGGCTTATGTAGGAAAAAGTAGTTGTGTCATTCACTATTAAATTATACCATGAAGATTGAGTAGGATTTGTAAGAGATGTTGTAAAAAAAATTGAATCATTATTGGTACCAATTGCAATCAAATGTCCTCTCACTTCCATATTCAATCCAAGATTAAATTTTACTGTAACCCCTGGAGATATTGTAAGCGTAACATTTGGATATACTATTACATTTGATGTAACGATGTAAGGACTTCCTGCCAAATCCCAAGTTGTATCGGCAAAAATTCCACCTCCTACATTCGATTGACCGGATGATGTCTTAATAAAGAAAATCATCAGAGTGAAAAAAGAAATTAGTTTCATCATTTTAAAAGTAAGGAGAATATGCAATGTAATCTTTATTGGAAAAGAAAAAAAACAAACGTATTATTTTTTAATTCGAATGTAAAAAAACGAGAAAGTATCAATAAAAAAAATGCCTCAAAACGAAGTGAATTTGAGGCATTTGTTAGTCCAGTGGACCCGGAGGGAATCTCACCCCACTTCTGATTAGTAGTCGGTGAAAATTGGACTGAGTGGGTGGTTTGAGTTTTTGTTTTTGTTTGAGTTTGAGTTTGAGTCTGAGTCTGAGTTTCAGAAACAGAGCGAGTGAACAGAAAGGCACTGTTCACTCGAGCTGTTCACTCGAACTGTATTTGTGGACTTCACAGACAAAATCTCGAACCAGTTG
>JAYURB010000161.1:0-4139 GCA_043756425.1 Bacteroidota bacterium | reverse complement strand
CAGAGAGATGCTGCTATTGGGGGCAATGAAAGCATCCTGCAACGTCCATTCTCCTCCTGCTCCGTCAAAAATAACTGAATTGCTAATTGAGTTGCCGTTTGTAGTAATTGTGTTTCCTGTACCGGTAGATTTAAAATTAACACTACCATAATAAGTTGTTGAATTCAACGTAGCATTTAATTTCAGGGAGCCGTAAATATTAAGCGGAGAATTTCCAGTTATTTTTGGCGAGTTTGTTGCGCCTGTCCAATCCATGCTCTTGCAATAAGAGATTGCATCTATATTCACATTATCAGGACCAGAAAATGAATTTATATCGAAATGAACATCATCATAGGGTGTAGGCAAACAAGCACCACCCGCACCACCACTGGAATTAGCCCAGTGACTGGCATTATTCCAATTTCCACTTCCTCCGACCCAATAAAGATTTTGAGCGGCGGGAGCACTAAAAACCCAATTGCTGGAGTTGCCACCTAAATCTATAGAATTAGCAGCTACGTAACTTGCTCCACCAAAACCTCTGATATCCTGTAAACGTAAATAACTGCAATTAATATTACCCGAGGATTTATTAATTGTAGCCTGGCTTCCTATACTTCCTGAATGGATCCAAATCGGTGCAATACATGTTCCAATAGCTTTTAAATAGTTATTTATTGACTGAGAAGTTCCATTTTGCAATAGGTAACTATGTCCCTGTGAAAACAATAAGCTGTCGATTACATTGGTTCCATAGATTGTTCCATCACCACGAATGTCAAGCTTATTAAAATTAAGGTTAGTTCCATTAAGAGAGAGATCGGTAAATCCGATAACATTATGAAAGATGCTGTTACTCCCGCTAATGATACCACTTCCTGAAAAAATCACATCATTAAATACGGCATGGCCACTTATAGAACCGCTTGTTCCAAAAGTTAAATTATGACCCCCATTATCTCCATCTATATGACCAGATCCTGCAAAAGTTAAATCATTAAAAACGAGGTTGCCTGAGACATTTGAATAACCTCCTCCTAAAAAATTCAAATTATAGTATGCCCTGTCTCCACCACTGAACAAGGCGTCGTAATTTGTCAGATTAATAGTTGATGTGCCGGCATCAAAGGTTATGTTGGAGACAATTGATAAATCCCAATAATATCCAACTGTAATTACTGATGATCCGAGTATAAGTTCCCTACTATTTGTATTAGCTGTATGAAAATAATAACAGTTCAGATTCCTTCCATTCGTGTTTAACGATCCTCTGTTGAGATATAAATAAGAATTTGTTGCAAAAGCATCCTGAAGTATCCAGCCACCTCCTGTACGATCAAAGTAAATGTAATTTAAAAAAGTTTTACCAGCTGAAGTAATTGTCTGTCCTATGATATTAGATTTGAAAAATACTTTGCCAGAAAAGTTGGAACTCATGTTTGAAATAAATACAAGCGATCCATAAATGTTTAAGTCACCCGCTCCGGTTAGAAGAGGAGAATTAGTCGCACCAGTCCAGTTCATACTTTTACAAAATGAAATATCATCAACGAATACTGATTGACTTCCGGCAGGAAAAGAGTTGGTATCAAAAAACACATTATTTTCAGGAGTAGGAATACATGCACCACCACTACCGCCACTTGTGAACGACCAGTGAGTCCCATCGCTCCATTCTCCGCCTCCACCTACCCAATAAAGATTTGCTGTAGAAATTAAAGGTGGGGCAATCGCCCAGTCGGTATTGTTTCCAAGATCAGTTGAATTGATTGCAGTAAATGTTGCTCCGCCGGAAGTTTTAATATCCTGTAACCGGACGTATTGTACATCAACGTTCCCAGACACTTTACTAATTGTGGCTTGACTTCCGGGACTACTCGAGCGAATCCATATCCAAGCAGAACAAGAGGCATTTGCACTAAGATAATTATTTATAGTTTGGGTTTTATTGTACTCGAATGTGTACTTCTTGCCTGGTGTCAATATCAAAGAATCAAATGTATTTGTTCCATTAAAACTGCAATTACCTAAGCAGATCATTTTGTCGATATCATTACCACCACTAATTGTGGCAGTACGGTTTACAGTTAAATGATGGTAGGTTCCAAAGTCGTAAAAATTTCCATCACGCCCGACAATCACATCTTGAAAATTACTTGTTCCACTAACATTACAATCGTTACCGAAAGTCGCATTATTAGCAACGTTATTACCTGATATGGTCCCATTGCCGGCAAAAGTCAGAATGTTGAATATATTGTTACCGGAAATACTTTGATTGCCCATAGAAAAATTAACATTATGGTAAGTTTGATTTCCGGTAGTAAAATTAGATGAGAAAGAAGAATTAATGCCAATAAAATTTATAGTAGACGCATCAGCATCGAGAAACATATTTCCTGAACTTGATATACTCCAGGCTTGGGCAACAGTTACGGTTGAAGTTCCTAGTATTAGCGATTTAATATTATTAAAACTATTAGAATAGAAGTAGGTGCAATTAAGAGCATTATTATTAGTATTTAAGGTGCCATTTTCCAATGCAAGCGACCCATAGATTGTAAAAGCATCTTGTAAAATCCACTCACCACCAGCACCATCAAATAATACCTGACTTGAAAAATTATTCCCGGCCAAAGTGATTGTGTTTCCTGTATTTGTAGAGTTAAAATATACAGCGCCATAATATGTCGATGTCATTGCTGGTATAAAAGTGAGTGAACCGTATATATGCAAAGTGCCTCCAACAGTTAAGGTAGGGTTGTTTGTTGCCCCTGTCCAATCCATGTTTTTGCAATCGCCGTAACCTATAGTGACCTGCTCTCCAGCTATTGAGAAAGAGTTTGTGTCGAAAAAAACATTATCAGTTAGAGTAGGAGTGCAATTACAAGGTAAACCACCGCTGGAAATAGACCAATGCGTAACATCGCTCCAATTTCCCGTTCCTCCGATCCAATAGAGGTCTTGTGAAAATGTATCTAAACTTATTAATAAAAATAGAAATGTTAGTAAGTAAAATGGAGATATTTTTTTCATAATGTTTTTTATTTATACGTTTTATTTTAAAAAATTATTGCTCTACAAAATACATATCAACCATGCCCTTATTCTTCGCTTCGATCTTCCCCCTGTGAGAACATATAAATTTATCTTTCACTATGTTGTAAGTTGAACCACTAATGTTAACTTTCCCTACTTCTCCGCTGCTCTCCATTCGGGAAGCAATATTTACAGTGTCGCCCCAGATATCGTAAGAGAATTTTTTTATGCCAACAATCCCTGCCACAACGGGACCGGTGTTTAAGCCCAGTCTGATTTCAAAAAATATTTTATTCTCTCTTATCTTTTCTTCTTTTAATTGCCTCATGAATTTTTGAATTTCAAGTGCTGCACTCACAGTATCAAATGCATTTGTTTTATTCGCTACAGGTAAACCACCTGCACACATGTAGCTGTCGCCTATAGTTTTAATTTTTTCAATTCCGTACTTTGAAATGATTTTGTCGAATTCACTATAACAGAAATTAATTTCACGTACAAGTTCATCTACAGTTAGCTTTTCTGATACCTGGGTAAAATTTTTAAAATCAGTAAACATGACTGTTACTTCATCATAACTTTTTGCTACCGCAAAACCATTCGATTTAAGTTCTTCAGCTGTTTCTGAAGGAAGAATATTTAGCAGCAACTCATCACTAAGTTTCTTGCCTTTCTTTATTCTATTA
Organism: Bacteroidota bacterium; assembly: GCA_043756425.1. Taxonomy (GTDB): domain Bacteria; phylum Bacteroidota; class Bacteroidia; order AKYH767-A; family 2013-40CM-41-45; genus JADKIH01. The sequence goes on along the minus strand of JAYURB010000161.1, from coordinate 432 downwards.
CGCTGGGTAAAAAAAACTCCGGCAAAAAGCAGAACAATAGCAAAGCCACCTTGAAAGCCATTTCGCACCAGCTTTTGTTTTTGTAATTCTTTTAAAGCAATAGCATCTTTTTTATCCTGTTCAGCTTTCGTGGCAGCTTCCTTTTTATCAAAATCATATTGCATTTGAGACTGGACTAGTTTTTTTGTATTTTCACTGTTGAACAAACTATCACGATAAATGACATACAATTTGTGATGCTCAAATGCCATTTTAAAGTTCCCCTGTGCGCTATCCAATGATGCCATGCTATTATAACATTCCTTAATATAATCAACACTTCCAATTTCTTTCGAGAGCAATAAACCCTTTTTCAAATAGAGAGCTGCATCGCTGTATTTTTTCTCCTTTATAAATGCTTGTCCAATATTAACATAAGCAGCTGCAGTACTT
>JAYURB010000160.1:0-10237 GCA_043756425.1 Bacteroidota bacterium | reverse complement strand
CCTTGTTTGCCATTAAAATAATAGGAGTATCCAAATCCCACGTTAATACAAAAGGCTCCTAATTTTTTATCGGTATCAAATACACTTTTATCTAGTTTAATGTTCTCGGCACCTACTCCGATGATACCGGAAAACTCACTTTTAAGTTTTTCAGTAAAGATTCTCTGGTATTCGATTCCTGCAAAAAATGAATCGTATGTTGTTGATTTCTTTAATGAATCTTTAAAAGATACTTCGTATTCATTAGCTGATTCTCCAAACCTGCGTTCAATGGAGCCATAAAAGTAATTTTTAAAGCTTTGTATTCCATATGTTGCAAACAACATTGGATGAAGACCTACTGTATTATTATAAATCATTCCTCCCCCCAAAGTGATATTGAAAAGAATATTTTTTTTAGCTAACGTATCATCAGGATTAAAAGCAGCATCACATGCCATAGCTGATTTAAAGAAAAGAAAAAAAACTAAAATCAATATCTGTAATTTCATAATCAATATTTCTCAAAGTTAGCAATATCCCTAAGCATGGTGCATAACATTTCGGTTCCCGCGACTGTCTCGTAAAATTTCTATTAGCAGAGGTTGGCGCGACTGGTTGCGCATATATCGGGATTGTATGTAGGTTTTAACTCTTTATGCAAAGTATACTAATAATTCTATACTTCAAAATGGGTAATAATGTATGTAGTAATATTCAAACGTTTATATTGACAAATTTTCATATTTCATACTTATTTTGAACAAAATGTATGAAAAAAAAAGGTGGCGAATACCTTCCGCCACCTTTTAAAATAACAAACTTTACGCTTAATGAAAAACAACTATCTTAGATACGACTTCTTTTTTATTTTCACCTATTACGCTTATGGTATAAATTCCTTCCGGTAACCTTGATGTATTAATAATATACGATTCAGTACTGAAGGAACCCTTAAGTACTTCTTTTCCCATGGCATCGGTAACAATGATTTTTCTTAATTGACGGTCGTTAAAAAATAACTGACATTTTTCATTCGATGGATTTGGATAAATATTCAGTAGCGAAGAAGAATTTTTCGGATGAGAAATAGAAAGGAACATATCAACCGTATTCACTGTCTTATTCGTATAGATCGGCGGATTGAAATCAAAATAAATAGATGCAGAATTTTGAATCTGTGTTAAATGTGCAACGTTGTTATTTTGTTTGATCCTGTAAGTAACATAACCATGACTTGCTGGCTCATTTGCATTGCTATCCGGCAGCATAATGTTGTCGTAGTTGAATCGAATAATATTTCCGGTAAGAATAGACCAATGCATGGTATTGCTCGTTGCAATAACTTCTAAAGAAGTTGGGTCCAGATTTGCATCAAGAGTATCTAGAATATAAATATTAATCGCTTCTGCATTTCCTGTATTCTGGAAACGTATAGTATAGGTTAGGTCAGTATTCGGACGAATAGCTCCTTGTGCTCCATCGCCTGAAGGAATTACATATTTGTCATTCGGATCCCAGGAATTTCTGACAGGAAAACAATACGTTTGTGTATTGTTGGAAGGAGTTGAATCTCCTACAACCGGTGTAAGGTTCATTGTGATACATACGCTGTCTCCTATTTGTGCATTGGTTGCTACTGTAACAGGAATGCAGAATGACCAATTTAAATCAGGACTGCTTATTGGCAATGTAACCGTTTGTCCGGTGATTGTATAGCCAATTCCTGTCGTATCCGGTAGTGGTGTCAAATCAGAATCAAGTATAATTTCTATCTGACCGTTTGGTGTATTGCAAAATTGATTGTAAGCATAAATGCAAACGCTTGTTGTAAATCCGGGACGAAATCCCCAGCCGCTTACAAAGCCCTGAAGGTCAAATCCCGGTGGACAATTAAGTCCGAAATCATTTCCGGTGGAAGGAAGAGAACTTACGGTAATACTACCCGATAGCGGACAAGAAGAGGTAAGATGATAATAATATCCTCCCAGCGTATTAACCTGAATTGTATAGGTTGGTCCTGTAGGTACGTTAAAAGAATAAACTCCGTTTGAATCAGAACTTGCCCAGCCAACTATGGTGCTTCCATCATAAATAGTCAGTGAAACATAAGGCAAAAGAATATCGCCCGCATCGTAGATACAATTAATATTTATGTCTTGGTAAATAGTACCTGTTATACTTCCGCAAGTAGCTCCTACAATAATTGGATTGGCATTCATTGTATCGGCAGCTAAATCAGGCCCTGTCACTATAAGTTGAGGATTGTAATTTCCGGCATTGGTATAAATGTGTGTAAACATTCCGCCAAAAGATGTATTAGCACTTGATAGGTAAAATGTACTGTCTGTTCCATCACCGAAAATAACATTGAATTTTACGGAATCGGTAGGCAGGTAACCGAAAGACCCTCCATAATAATAGAAATCTTCGGAAGCAGGTGTCGTACAAAAATAGTACAGTGAATCATCGAAGTACTGAATGGCTACACCCGGTGCTACATTTAATGACACAGCAACTGTAACGGAATCTGTGCAACCCAAGCCATCGCTTATAGAAAGAGTTACATAATATATTCCTCCAACAGTGTACGTATGAACAGGACTTGTCAAAAAAGAAGTACTGCCGTCTCCAAAATTCCATTGATAGGTCAGGGGTCCGGATCCTGTGGAAGTACTAGTAAAGTTTATTACTGCAGGAACCTGAGGTCCGCCGGAATAACTGAATGAAGCGACACATTGTGCCATAAGTTCACCGCTTAGTAACAAGACAGCGAATAAGGAAAGAAGTAGATTTTTTTTCATAGCAAAGGGATTTTTGATTAATTAATGGTTATACAAATAAACACGACAAAATTAATCGAATGGTTTAGTTCGATAGAAATTATTTATTAGAAAAAAATCGATTTTTTACTAAAAAACGAAGGCTATGCACAATTTTTTGCAGATAAATCCAATTCCTAATGCTTTTAACCTAAAATCAGGAATTAATCCACAATAAACTTAGCGGTTAAATTCGTTCGCTCATTTTTCATATTGATAAAATACAAGCCGGGTATTAATCCCGAAATATTTAACTTTAAGTCAGATGTAGGAACTGCAAATAAAGGCATAACATTTTTACCTAATACATCAGTAATTTGGCATGTGTTTTTACCTTTTACATTCTCAATCAATGAAACATAAATCTCATCGTGTGCAGGATTCGGATAAATTTTTATTCCTAAATTATTTTCACCGATTTCATTTATACCTATTAGGTGTTTGCAGGGAAAACTGTCTGTTTCAAAGAAATGTTTTATACGTATAACCTGTTCACGATTGACAGCTAATGATGTTAACGAGCCATTTGGAAAATTTGGTTCATGAGTAAATACATAAGCAAAGTCGATTGAACGTTTTCCATTTGCAGGAAGAGCAAACGGTCCGGAGGAATTATTAAATCGTTTATCCGATGGAGCATTCGGACCACAACCCGGACAAGGATGATATTCAGACCAGCCTGATGTATCATAAGGGTTTCCACTGTACATGAAATGAGTATAGTCGGTTGATGAAGGATTATAACCGGTTCCACCAAAGGTCATAGGCATACCATCTTTCCAGATTCCTTTCATTCGATCATAGTATTGTTGTGCAGTAAAAGTGTTTCCTTGCACTGAAGCATCATTGTTGGAATAAACGAAGTAATTCAGCATACAGTATTCATTAGCTTCATCAATTATTCCATTATGATTATTGTCAAGGCCATCATTTAGAACAGGCTCAGGCCCTTTTAACAAAGCGAAATTTATCATAGGCGGGTGTAAACCATAGCCCCTGCCATCTTCATGAGGAAGTGGATTTGAAGAATCATCGTCATCGCCATTTAAAGCAAATGCTATATCAAGAGTTGTATCACAGCCAACAAAATCATCTAAATAAATTCCCAGATCAACATCTGTGTAAACACCAATATAGACATCATGATAATCCGTATCGCTTCTATTAATAAAATCATAATGATAGAAGGTTGTATAATTAATAACAGTATCAGTGCCTGACAAAGCCGGGCAGTTGTAAGCATATGCCGATCCGTGAATTTCTACGCCGAGATTATATTGTGCATTGGTTTCAGAATGATTGGATCTATTATCATTAAAAACCCACCAAAGCATCTGGTCGCCTTTCATGTCCGGATAATCGCCGTCATAAGGATTGTAAACTCCATCCAGATTATGGTCTATAAAAGGAGCCAACTTTCGCGAATAATTACCGCTTCCATGGGCAGGCCAGTTTAAAATTATGGAAGGGATAGTATAGCTTCCATTCGCTACAGATCCATCCTGAAATTTCGAAATGAATTCATTTACCGTATAGCGTTCAATTTTCCATAATCGGTCATACTGTTGAAATGCACCCGGATTAATGGTAGCATCTGTTGTATCCAACGGCCCCGGCCAGAAGTCATTTCCGCTTTGCCTGTAGGTTTGTGCAGCTAGATGTAATTTTCCCTGCTGATCTTTTCCGCCTATCCATAATCCTTCGGCAAAAATCGTTGATTTGCCAGAGCCTTTGGGGACTTCGTAAAGAGGGTTTCCAACTAAATCATAGAACATGCTTCCATTATTCCATACTCTTGCCTGAACCTGGTTTATATCCAGGTAAGGACATGTATCGGGTTGAACAGCCGGAGAAATTCCATTTATGTTTAACTTATAAATATCGGAAGAGTTTTGTGCGAAAATTAATTCTCCCGTGCTATTGAAGTCAAACAGATTGACAGAGTCATTGGAAAGAGCTGCTGAATACGGGCCTTGAATAGGGTAGGCATTGCTTAAAGAATTTTGAGAATTAAATTCAAGCAGGTATAAATCATTGAGATTAGAATAATTGGAAACGGCGAATGTTTTATTTGGATCAGTAGCTCCTAAAAAATTAATTGGTTGTACAACGAGATTGTTGAACAAGCAAGGATTGGTTTGCATTCTTATTTTTTCAAATACAGTATCCTTGATTTGATAATTGTAAGAATAAATATTCTGGTTTTTATCAGAAGTTAATCTGTATACAGGTGAAATATTCGGTGAAGTACTTTTCCATCCCTGAGAAGTTAGAACAGAAATTCCTTTGCTGTTTGAAATATAAACTCCAAAAGTGTTTTCAGCAAAACATAAAACAGTATCCGATTGCAAAGGTGAATTGGCCGTATTAAAAATTACAAAAGAAGAACCATTTATAGAAACAGCACCTCTGTCTGTTGCCACCCATAACGTTGTATCACTCACAAATAAATTTAAAATATTATTCGAGGGAAGAGGAGTATTTAATGTATTATATGTAGTTAGATTTACTCCATCCGTTTTAAACAGACTATTATTAGTTCCTATCCATTTTATATTTCCCTGAAAAGCAATTGAACTTACATTATTGGATGGAAGTCCGTTAGTGTCATTATAATATTTCCACGATGTTCCATCGTATTCCGTTACTCCATAATTTTTATATCCTGTCCAGATATGATCATCCGGCGAAGCACGTATTACCCTCTTTGTATTATTTGGATTAGGCATCAATCCCGGAGGATATGGAAGCGTAGTTATTTGAGCCAACAAATTAGTGCTTATAAGAAAAAGCAAGGAAAGTAGCGTTGTTTTCATACATTGAATTTTAATAAAGATAGGAGTTTCCAATTAATAAGCGGGAAAGTCTATAAATAAATTGAAATTCACTATGAATTTTTTTTAAAAAGGTCACATTTTTGTAAACCCATCATCACCATTGAGAGTAAAATGAATTTTCGAAAAAATTTATTTTCAAATACTTTTTGATAAATTGGAATTTACAAAATCATAAATTCGTTATAATTAATGTAGTTTTGGATTATTTCGGTTCATAAAACCTTATTACCTTAGTAAAAAAACATAATATCACCACAGATTACCTTATTACCTTATTACCTTATTACCTTATTTCCCATTTTATTCCTCTGTGATAATGCTTGATTAAGTCATCATTCTCTTCTTTAATTGTTTTTTTTTCTTGTTGTGTTCGGATTGATTAAAGTAAAATGAGTGCAAAGGTTGTCGTATTCAATTTTCAAAATAGGATACTTTTAATTTGGCAATAAGGTAATAAGGTAATAAGGTAAGTTTATTGGGATCTGATTTTTGTTAGAAGGTAATAAGGTTTACAATCGCCATGAATGTAAGACTCGGTTCGTCGTAAATAATAAACTTTTTTAAATAAAAAAATATAGTTAAAATTAATATTTCAAATAAATAATAGTTACATATATTAACTATTATTTATACTTGATAAAATTCACAAAAACCTACCGTTAAGAGTATAGCAATTGGATAGTTTATTAACTAATTACCCTTCTCCGTCAACACCGCCACCAAATACTCCCTGTTCAAACGAGCTATATGAGAAATCGAAATCTCTTTCGGACATTCAGCCTCACACGCTCCTGTATTTGTGCAGGCTCCAAAACCGGCTTCATCATGGGCTTTTACCATTTTAAGTACACGGGTATGGCGCTCAGGCGCTCCTTGTGGGAGTAAAGAGAATTGAGAAACTTTTGCTGATAAGAAAAGCATTGCTGAAGCATTCTTACAAGCAGCAACACAAGCACCGCAACCAATACAGGCTGCAGCATCGAAAGCTTCGTCAGCTTTTGCTTTCTCTATGGGAATGCTATTTGCATCAACTGCATTACCGGTATTAACGGAAATATATCCACCTGCCTGAATAATCTTGTCAAATGCACTGCGGTTTACTACAAGGTCTTTAATTACAGGAAAAGCTGCAGCTCTCCAGGGTTCAATGGTTATTGTTTCTCCATTGGCGAAATGACGCATATGAAGCTGACACGTTGTTGTTCCTTTCAGCATGCCGTGTGCACGACCGTTAATATACATACTGCACATGCCGCAAATTCCTTCTCTGCAATCGTGATCAAATGCTACAGGCTCTTTTCCTTCGCGAATTAATTTTTCATTCAATACATCAAGCATTTCCAGAAAAGACATATGCGTACTCACGCCTTGCATGTCATAAAATTCAAAACGTCCGGCCGTAGAAGCATTCTTCTGGCGCCAGATTTTGAGTTTGAGGTTGATTGTTTCGGACATTTTTTTTAATTCTCAAATTATTTATACGATCGCTGCGTCGGATGCACAACATCAAACTGCAGCGGTTCTTTATTTAATTGTGCGGGCTGATCTTCGCCGGAAAATTCCCAGGCGGCAACAAAGCTGAAATTAGCATCGTCGCGTTTTGCTTCGCCGTCTTCGGTTTGTGATTCTTCACGGAAATGACCGCCACACGATTCGCGACGCATAAGAGCATCGGCAATCATTAATTCGCCCAGTTCAATGAAATCGGCTACACGCCCTGCTTTATCTAATTCGGGATTGTATTCATTCGTATCACCGGGAATTTTAGCATCGCTCCAAAATTCTTTTTTTAGATCCTTTACCATTTGAAGCGCTTTAGTAAGGCCGGCTTCATTTCTTGCCATGCCACAGTAATCCCAAATAATTCTTCCTAGTTTTTTATGAAGCTCTTCTACTGATTGTTTTCCGTTGATGTTTTTTAATTTATTGATTCTGTCGGTTGCATTCTTTTCTGCTTCTTCGAATGCAGGATGTGTTGTAGGAATTGCAGGTACGCGTATTTCATCTGCTAAATAATCTCCAATGGTATATGGTATAACGAAATATCCATCTGCAAGTCCCTGCATAAGGGCTGAAGCTCCCAGACGGTTGGCACCGTGATCGCTGAAATTGCACTCTCCTAAAGCGAACAATCCCGGAATGGTAGTCATGAGGTTGTAATCTACCCACAATCCACCCATGGTATAATGTACTGCAGGATAAATACGCATAGGCGTTTTATATGGATCATCGCCAGTTATTTTAGCATACATTTCAAAAAGGTTTCCGTAACGCTCGCTGATTACATGTCGGCCCAGACGATCGATGCTGTCGCGGAAGTCGAGAAATACTGCAAGCCCGGAAGGGCCAACACCACGGCCTTCATCACACGCTTGCTTAGCAGCGCGGGAAGCTACGTCGCGCGGAACGAGGTTTCCAAAAGCAGGATATCTTCTTTCTAAATAATAATCGTGTTCTTCATCGGGAATTTCTTCAGGCTTTCTTTTATCACCAATAGCTTTCGGAACCCAAACTCTACCATCGTTACGTAAACTTTCACTCATGAGCGTAAGCTTCGATTGATAATCTCCTGAAACAGGAATACATGTTGGATGAATTTGTGTGAAGCAGGGATTGCCGAAAAAAGCTCCTTGCTTATATGCTTTCCAGATGGCAGTTGTATTAGAACCCATGGCATTGGTAGAAAGGTAAAACACATTTCCGTAGCCGCCGGTTGCTAGTATTACTGCATGACCGAAATGACGCTCCATCTTTCCAGTAACAAGATCGCGCACTATAAGGCCGCGGGCTTTGCCATCGATTTTTACGAGGTCAACCATTTCGTGACGGGTGTACATCTTTAAGTTTCCTTTAGCAACCTGGCGCGACAAAGCACTGTAAGCACCAAGCAACAATTGTTGTCCGGTTTGTCCACGGGCATAAAAAGTACGTGACACCTGTACGCCACCGAAAGATCTGTTATCAAGCAGTCCACCGTATTCGCGTGCAAAAGGAACACCTTGTGCTACACATTGATCAATAATTGATGTACTTATTTCAGCAAGTCGATAAACGTTGGCTTCCCGTGCACGATAATCGCCGCCTTTAACGGTATCGTAAAAAAGTCTGTAAACACTATCGCCATCGTTTGAATAGTTCTTTGCTGCATTTATTCCTCCCTGTGCGGCAATACTATGCGCTCTGCGCGGACTATCCTGAAAGCAAAAACATTTTACGGAATAGCCAAGTTCTGCAAGACTTGCTGCTGCAGATCCTCCGGCAAGACCTGAACCTACAACAAGGATTTCAATTTTCCTTTTGTTGGCAGGGTTAACCAGTTTAACAGTCGATTTATACTTACTCCACTTTGTTTCAAGATCGCCTTCGGGAATATTGGAATTCAATTTATTCATAGGATTTATTTATCGATGGAAAGATCTTATATATTAATGTTGAAGGATGTTGGTTGCAACGCCAAAAAAATCAAAGTAAAACATGATAGGAAATGAAGCAAAGCCAACCATGAAAATTAGTGAAAGAACAGTTCCCATAGCTTTGATCGAACTTCTGTACTTCATATTGTTTACTCCAATTGTCTGTAAAGCCGATTGAAAGCCGTGATTGAGGTGGGCACCCAGTAATACCATTGACACTAAATAAAATGCAGCATACCAATTTGATTGAAACGCTGTAGCGACATCCTGTGCCATGGTTGTCTCCGGTGCACCAAACCTGTGAGGGAAAAAGAATGTCCTCAGGTGAATGACAAGAAAGATTAGAATAATACTGCCTGTCAAGCCCATATTCCTGGAAAACCAGCTGCTGTTTTGTCCCTGGTGGCTCATTGAATAATTTATGGGCCTTGCTTTTCTATTACTTAACGTCAGGAAAAGAGCATCAATAATATGGATGATAATGCCTGCAAAAAGGACATATTCAATTGTTCGGATAATTAAATTATGTACAAGAAATTCTCCATAACCGATAAATGCCTCTCCACCATCCATTTTATACAGCAATAGATTTCCGTATAAGTGTTCGAGAAGAAAAACGACTAGAAAAAGGCCCGTTAAAGCCATCACCAATTTACGCCCAACAGTGGTGTAAAACATTTTGAAAGCAGCAATCATATTTGATAGGAATTACAGGACAAATGTAGGGGGTAAAGTAGTAAGTACAAAGTATAAAGTATTAGGTACAAAGATTATTATTCAAGTAGGTAAAAAGTATTTCAGGGCTAAAATAACGGGTGCTTTTTACCAACTATTTTACAATGAATAAGATATGAAATATACTATTCATTTCAGTACTGACTTTATTCGATTTATTACCTAAAGATGTAATTAACCTCTGATAAATTAACAGCTATACTACTATATAGCCCGGGGTATTGCCACAGCACTTTTTTAAAATAATATTAAGAATAGAGAAAAAAAGTTTTGTGGCAAGACTAGTGTTTTGTGTAGGCCTATTTTCCCAACTTTTTAGGGTCCTGCCGGTTATCGAATAAAGTGTGTACTAATATTAAATTTTTCTCAATTGAGTAAATAACAGAAGTTTGTTTGTTAATAACTGCTCGCCTATATCCCTTTTTAATCTGAGATTCTGGATAGATTTCTG
>JAYURB010000159.1:0-10239 GCA_043756425.1 Bacteroidota bacterium | reverse complement strand
TTTTTTAATCGTCCGAAGAATCGCGTGAAAATTTTGCATTGGCAGGGAGATGGTTTTATTATCTACCACAAACGCCTGGAGAAAGGCACCTTTGAATTACCGAAAAACAATTCCGTTGAAGTTTCTGCACATGAATTACAATTTATTTTGGATGGTATAACACTTTCATCCATTAAAAAAAAAATACGATATGAGTATACGAATGTTAATAATTTCATAGGAGAAACAGGTGTTTTAGCTATGAGATAAATTATATTTGTCTTGTGATTGAAACGCAACAAAATCCGGAAGTAACTGCTCTTTTAGCTATTATTCAGCAGAAGGATTTGCAAATTCAAAAGTTACAAAATCAATTAGAGAAGTTAATCCGAATTGTTTACGGCAAAAAATCGGAGCAATATTCTCCCACCATTCCAGGCCAGATTTCTTTGCCACTCGATATTGATACGATTGAAAAACCGGAAGCAAAAAAGGAGACTGTTACCTATGAGCGGGAAAAACCTTCCGGGAAATCCAATCACAAAGGAAGACTCCCATTACCTGAACACCTGGTAAGAGTGGATGTGAACATCGAACCAATGGAAGATGTTACGGGCCTGGTAAAAATCGGCGAAGAAATTACAGAGCAATTAGAATGTGAACCCGGAAAATTATATGTAAAGAGATATCGCCGCGCCAAATATGCAAAGCCAAAAGGCGAAGGAGTAATCATTGGTGAGCTTCCCTCGTTTATTATTCCAAGAGGAATTGCAGGTGCCGGGTTATTAGCGATGATCCTTATTAAGAAATACGTTGACCATCTTCCTTTATACCGTCAGATCGAACAAATGAAAAGAATGGGAATGGCTATTCCATCTTCCACGATGTCGGATTGGGTAGGGATGTGTATTAAAGAACTCACTCCGTTATATGAAGCATTAAAAGTAAAAATATTATCTGCCAATTATTTAATGGCAGATGAAACACCAATAAAAGTATTACATCGGGATAAAAACGGGAATATACACTTAGGATATTACTGGGTGTATCGTGATCCGCAATCGGGACTGGTGTTTTTTGATTACAGACCCGGGCGAGGGCGGGAAGGACCGACAGATATTTTGAAAAACTTCGAAGGATTTTTGCAAGCTGACGGATATAAAGTGTATGAAAAATTTGATTCAAAGAAAATTACTTTATTTCATTGCATGGCTCATGCACGAAGAAAATTTGATGAAGCGTTAAACAACGACCGTGATCGGGCGGAGTATGTTTTATTGCAGATGCAAAAATTATATGATGTCGAACGCACTTGCAGGAACTTAAATTATTCCCATCAGCAACGTTACGAGCTTCGCCAGGAGAAATCACTGCCCGTGTTAAAAAACTTACATTAATGGCTTAAAGACAACATGAATGCAAGCACTCCCAAAAGTTCAATCAGAACAGCTATTAGCTATTCGTTACAACGTTGGGAGAAGTTGATGATTTATGCATCCAATGGGATGCTTGAAATCGACAATAATTTGGTCGAGAATTCCATTCGTCCGGTTGCTCTGGGTAAAAAGAATTATCTTTTCGCCGGCTCGCACGAATCAGCTCAGCGCGCCGCTATGATCTACTCATTTCTCGGCACCTGTAAAATAAAAGGAGTAGAACCTTTTCAATGGCTGAAAAATGTTTTTGAAGTGTTGCCGGATTGGAAAGCAAATCGGCTACAAGAATTACTTCCTTAATTTTTTATTACCTTTAATGATTAATGCAGTCCTTTTCTAAGAACTGCAAAGAAAATTAATCATGCAAGATAAGTCAAGATGTACTTTGTCGGATGGATACATTAATCTTCATTTACTTTTAAGATTACATCAAATTTACTAAAGAATTTTATATTTATTTTTAATATTAATAATAAAGTTTGATTATTATTTCATTCGATTACATGTCTTAAACAAGGTTGACTTGTCCTTTGAAATCTCATTGTATGTGTAGACACTTTAAATTTTGGATACGATTTAGAATAAAATCAAGGTATTGACTTTTGAAAGGGAATTTACCATCATTTGTTCGTAAAATTTAAGAAAATTTCTATGTCCCAATTTGACCTTAATTGTCCTTGTATTTTAGTTTTTCAAACTATGAATATAATTTTGAGATATCAGACAAACGACTCAAAATCTCTTACTACAGATTGTCCTTTTGAGTTATGAGAGCTGAACAAAATTGAATTACTGTAAAAACATCGATATCTCCTAAGACCCTGTCAAAACGGAATCTATATATACATATTCTAAAATTAAATTTAACTGCATTAAAAGGGAGTTGCCTAAATGACAGGCGGTGCAGAGGTAGTTGGAATCATACTCAGGCATTTTAACAGTACAAGGGAACTTGCATGATAGAGTGGAAGTGAAGCACAAGCAAAATAACCTGCGAGGCTAAACCGAGTCATGCAGGAGCGGATTCAGTCGTAATAGTGTTGAATTTTTCTGAAATGGAAAAAGAGGGAAGGGCTGAATCAGATTAGTTTCATAGTAAACAACAACTGTAAAATGGATTGATTGATTATTGCGAAACAAAAGAACAGACAATTACCCTAAAGATGGTAGTGGAAGCATACAGTAAAGTATAGTCGAGTGCTGGTAAATGAATTAAAATCGCTAACTTTAAAGCTTAGTAATTCACAACCTCCCCTTAGTAAGTTTTTAAATATTGAGTATTGTCTTCTCCAATTATCAGGAAATTGCTTAATAATAGAAAACTTCGAAAAATGAAAAAAATACTCCTGTTTGCCCTAGTTATTTATTCCTCCAGTATATTGGGACAAAGTAACGTTTCCGTCAACATGGACCTGTACAAAAAGCTGTTAAACCGCAATCAGGTTAACAGTGATATGTATTTACTTGTAAAGGGAAATGTAAACAGTATACGCGACTTTGTTGAGCATAATAATGGAACCTTTATAAGTTTTGCAGGAGATATTGCTTCTATTAAGTTATCTCTTAATGCCATCGCTGAACTTGTTCTGAAACCCTTTGTTAAGCAAATTGGATCAGACCGGTATAATTACAAAACCATGAATGACACCATGCGCATGCGGGCCTTTGTGGACCAGGTACATTCAGCTCAATTGCCACTTACAACTTCGTATAAAGGCAGCGGCATCGTTATCGGTATGATTGATTCAGGAATTGACATTGACCATCCTGACTTTAAAGATATTTCAGACAATACCCGTGTAAAATGGTTGTGGGATATGAATCTCCCCAACGGTCCAAATACTCCACAACCCTATGGTTATGGCCGGGAATGGTCAGGTGCTGAAATTGATGCGGGTTTGTCTACCATGCATACAGGTGAAGATCAATTCGGACACGGTACCTATACAACAGGTATTGCTGCAGGTAATGGAAACGCTATTGGCCAATTTCAGGGAGTTGCTCCTTTGGCTGATCTTATCGTTGTTGGCTTTAACTTTAATGCTTTGGATACTGTATCTCGCATGGCACACGCTGTCGATTACATTTTTACCAAAGCTCAGCAACTTGGCAAGCCCTGTGTAATTAATGCTTCATTAGGCGATTACGGTGGCTCTCACGATGGACTTGATCTGCAAGCTCAGTATATCAGTAATTTATTGAATCAGCAAAACGGAAGGGTTCTCGTTCAGGCTTGCGGTGATATTGGTGTCAATTATCCTTTTCACATTGGACGCAATTCTGTTGCAGGCGATACTGTTTTTTGCTGGATAAAAAGAAATGCCGGCTCCGGCGCTGCTTACATGGAATTTTATGCTGATACTGCAGATCTCAATAATGTCCGATTTTCAATTGGTGCCGATAAGGTTACTCCTTATTATGAATTCAGAGGACAAACAAATTTTACGAATGTTTTTCCAAGCCTAAATAATTTAGTAAATCAGGATTTGTATAATGGCCCAAACAGAATTGGTAATATTCAATCGTACACATCTTTAAACGACGGTGTTTATCATCTGGAGGTTTATATTACACCCGATTCAACAGACTATTATTGGAGGTTTACATCTACAGGAAATGGAAGATTCGATTCCTGGAATTTCGATTATAATATTTCTCCAATCCCTGCCGACACTGTTTTCCCTGATGTTGCAAAATATTATGCTCCTGATACTTTACAGACTATTGTAAGTAGTATTAATTGTTTGAGTAATGTAATCAGCGTAGCTAATTACACCAATACAGACAGACATATCGATGTTGATACTATACTTCAAATTCAACCACTGGATCACCCTCAGCAAATTGCAGTAAACAGCGGGCGCGGACCTACACGTACAGGACTAATTAAGCCGGATTTAGCTGCTCCCGGTAACCATATAATTTCAACCGGTGTATTGACTTTGATTCCCGGAATAATTTCTGCCGGTCAGGCCTGGAAGATTGCTCAGGGAGGCTTTCACCTTACTGGAGGCGGTACATCTGCTTCTGCTCCTGTAGTAGCAGGCATTGCGGCTCTGTATCTGGAGCAAAACCCGGGAGCAGGCTGGATGGATGTTAAAAATGCGCTCACAACATGTGCTTTTAACGATACTTTCATGTGGGGTCCATATCCCAATAATGCCTGGGGTTATGGAAAAGTTAATGCTTTTGAAGCAATGACTACATGCTCTTTAATCAATTCAATTCATGGTCCTTTATCAAAGGACAATAACTTGCAGATTTTTCCAAATCCTGCAAATTCAGAATTGAAAGTAAATGCTTTCGGTTTCACCGAAGGAAATGCCGTAATTCTTGATTTCAATGGCAGAAAAGTATTTGAATCGTCATTTACCGGTGAAAATTTCATTTTGCCTTTAACAACCCTTTCAGAAGGTGTATATTTGCTTCAGTTAAAATCAGAAAATAGAATTCCTGTTGTAAAAAGATTTGTAATTTCATTGTAGGATTTCAGTTAACCTGAAATCTTACTTATTTCTTTGTACCGATAGTGAAGAACTATTTATTTTCTTGTAATTAATTTAATAGCAAATTTAGCTTTGTCAAAATTTCACATTGATAGTCATATACCTCTCCGCTTATCATCCGATGAAGCGAAAGGAATTAAGAATTTATTATCTGCTTCAGCAAAAGTTGTAATAACAACGCATCATCGTCCGGACGGTGATGCTATGGGATCTTCTCTGGGGTTATACAATTATTTGTTGGCTAAAGGCTTTCAAGTATCGGTAGTCGTGCCCAGCGAAGCTCCTGATTTTCTTTCCTGGCTTCCGGGAAGTGACAAGGTATTAAATTATGAAGCTGATAAAAACACCGGTGATGAACTAATTAAAGGGGCTGACGTCATTTTCTGCCTGGACTATAACTCTTTGAATCGAATAGATAAAATGGAGGATGCTGTACGTAGCAGCCCTGCTAAGAAAATTCTCGTCGATCACCATTTAGATCCGGATACAATTTTTGATGTTTCTGTTTCTTATCAGGATGTCAGTTCTACTTCTGAATTAATTGTTGATGTTATTATGGGCATGGGGGATACGGTTCACATTGATAAGAAAATTGCTCAATGTCTATACTGCGGAATTATGACTGATACGAATTCTTTCCGCTATTCTTCCATGAAAGCACGTACACACAGAATCGTTGCCGGACTGATTGAAGCAGGAGCGGAGAATTATATTATCCATGAAATGGTTTATGACAATGCCACAGAAAGCCGTTTAAGATTATTAGGACATTCCCTCTCTGAAAAGCTTGTTGTTTTGCCGGAATTTAATACTGCATACATTGCTTTATCAGAGAACGAGTTGGATCAATATAAATATCAAACAGGCGATACAGAAGGTTTTGTAAATGTGGCTCTGGGAATAAAAGGAATCCGGTTGGCTGTATTTTTCTCTGAAAAAGGCGGTGTAATAAAAATTTCATTTAGAAGTAAAGGAGATTTTTCAGTAAAAGATATGTCAGCAAAATACTTTAAGGGCGGTGGACATAAAAATGCTTCAGGAGGAGTTTCAGAATTATCGCTTGAAAATACTGTAAAGAGGTTTATGGAAATTCTCCCATTATATAAGGCACAGCTTACAAGTTCATAAGGCAAACAGATGTTACGTTCTAAATATTTCTTAGTTTTTTATTTTAACATTTGTTTTTCTGCTGCTTTGATTTTATTTACAACTTCCTGTAAAAACAATTCTAAACAAGAGGTCAAAAGTCAGGAGGAAATAAATGAACAATTGACCAATATGAATAAGAAAAATGTTGGTGAAGAGTCGAAAGAAATAGACGAATTTATTGCCCGCCATTTTTTTAAAACGCAAAGAACAGGAACCGGTCTTCGTTATCAGATTTATGAAAGAGGTAATGGACAAAATCCTGTGGATCACGATACTGTTTCGATTAATTTTAAAGTATTCCTTTTTGATGGCAGTCTGTGCTATTCTACTGATTCTACCGGTCCTGTTAAATTCATTTTAGGAATCGGTGAACAGGTAAAAGGACTTGAAGAGGGTGTGCTGCTCATGGTTCCCGGCGACAAAGCACGTCTGATTGTACCTTCTCACCTTGGCTATGGAATGCAGGGGGATATGAATAAAATACCTGCAAACAGTTCTTTATTTTACGAAGTTGAATTATTAAAAATAAACAAATGAAAAAAATTACCGTAGCACTTTTGCTATGTATTGTCGCTTTATTTTCCTGTAAGAAGGGAAAAGAAATGAAAACGGATTCCGGTTTTAAATATATTTTATTTACGGAATCTAAAGGGCCCAAAGTGCAGGTTGGAGATTTTGTTACCATGGTTATGGTCTATAAGAACAGTAAGGATTCAATTTTATTTGATTCCAGAAATAATGGAATGCCCATTCGGTTTAGACTTGAGAAAATTCCTTTCCCCGGAAGTTATGAGGAAGGATTAACATATCTTTCTGAAAATGACAGTGCACGATTTTTTGTTCCGGCTGATTCTCTTTACAACTATTTATATAAATCGCGTTCCGCAAATACAATTTCTCAGGAAAATACAGGCTTTACGAAAGGGACCCTTCTGCAATTTGATATTAAGGTTGTCAAATTGCAAACAGATGTTCAGGCAGAAGAAGAAATGCTCATGTTAATTAGTGAAAAAGAAAAGCAGGAACGTGTTGCCATTATGAATTATGTGAACCTGAAAAAAATCGAGGTTACTCCCGATTCTTCAGGATTTTATTTAATCATTCAAAAAATGGGTAAAGGTAATTCTGTTGACAGCGGCCGTGTTGTTACCATTGAATACGAAGGGAGATTTTTAAATGATTCAATTTTTGATGGTACAAAAAAGGCAGGTAAACCGTACAGATTTATTTCCGGAGCCCACCAAGTCATTCCGGGCTGGGAAATGGCAATGAAAATACTTCATGGCGGTGATAAATTTACCATAGTGCTACCTTCTCGACTTGCTTATGGTGAGGAAGGAATTAAAGACCCACAAACAGGAAGTTATATTGTCCCTCCTCTGACACCTATAGTTTTTGATATTGAAATATTATCGGTTGAAGACATGCTTCCGGTAAGTAGAAAATAATTCATTATCCTATTAAAAAAATTGCCGGTTTTTTATCCAGCAAAGGAATCTGTTTCTTCCAGGCACCTATGGTTTTTGTTTTTACAAATTCATTAACAGATGTCAGATCAAAAGCAATACAAAGCAACGTATTCTCTGCGCAGACATTTAATATGTCATTCAAGAGCGGAATATTTCTATAAGGAGTTTCAATAAAAATCTGCGTCTGCTTTTTCTTTTGTGCCTCTTTTTCAAGCAAACTGATTTTAGCTTTTCTTTGAACGGAATCCTTTGGCAGATAGCCGTGAAAAGCAAATGACTGTCCATTGAGTCCGCTAGCCATTAGAGCAAGCAGAATGCTCGAAGGACCTGTTAATGGTTTTACAGGAATATTATTTTCATGTGCCATTCTTACCAAAGCAGCACCAGGATCAGCAACGGCCGGACAACCAGCTTCACTCAATAGGCCTATGTCTTTGTTTTTTTTAAGTATTGGAAGCAGTTCTGAGATTTCAATAGCAGAAGTATGTTCATTCAGTAAATGAAATGTAATATTGTTTTGATGAATTTTTGTTCCAATCTGCTTTAAAAACTTACGTGCTGATTTTTCATTTTCTACAACGAATTCATCGAGAGACCTGGCGATTTCAAGAACTTCTTCTGGAAGCACATTTTCGTTTTCAGAAAGAAAGGTTGGAATCAAAAAAAGCATATCAGTATTTATGTTTGTAAAAATTGAATAAAGCTTTAGAGCGTTTGAAGTTCACTTAAAATTCTATCGCTGCTTTCTTCAAGAATGTCAAAAACATCAATAAAACCTTCCGGTCCGCCAAACCAGGGATCAGGCACATCAAGGGCATTATCTTCTTTAGTGTAAAAGAAAAATACTTTTTTAATATCTTCTGAATTCCTGGCTAGTCTTTTGATATTATTATAATTGGAATGATCCATGGCATAAATGAAATCAAACCTGTCGAAATCGTCTACTATAAATTGTCTTCCCCGCAAAGTCAAGATGTCGATTCCAAATTTTTTGCTTGTAGCAATAGCTCTTGCGTCCGGACGTTCGCCAATGTGATAATCAGCAGTACCGGCAGAATCGACAACTATGTCTAATTTCTTTTCTTTTATTTTACTTCTGAGAATTCCTTCTGCCATAGGGGAGCGGCAAATATTTCCCAGACAAACGACAAGTATTTTCATTAATTAATTGCATTTAATTAATTGGCCTTTGTTAATCACTGCAAACGGTTTACCTATAAGTTCAGAACCTAAAAAGGGATTGTTTTTTGATTTTGATTTAATATGCTCTTCGCTAACATTCCATTTTAGATCAGGATTGAAAATTGTAAGGTCAGCAGCATAATCCTTTTCAATCAATCTAGGTTTTAGTCCGGCACATAGTCGCGGATGAGTGGTAAATTTAGAAATAAGTTCCGGAAGACTCAGGTGTTTTTCAGTTGCAGTTCGCGCAATGGCAAAAGCAGTTTCAATTCCCGATGCACCATATGCGGCAAGTTCAAATTCTTTTTTCTTATTTTCAATATCCTGAGGTGTGTGATCGGAACAAATGCAATCAATAGTGCCGTCGACCAAGCCTTCTATCAAAGCATCTCTGTCTTCTTTTGCCCGCAAAGGTGGCTTGAGTTTATAAACAGTATCAAAACCATGGAGAGAAGCATCGTCCAATAACAGATGAATAGCGGAAACATCAGCAGTAACTTTTAATCCTTTCGCTTTGGCTTTTCGAATGACATCTACGCTACGCTTAGAAGAAATAGTTGAAAAATGAATGGAAGCATTGGCATATTCAGCGAGTAAAAGATCTCTGCTAATCATTATTTCTTCAGCTATTCCGGGTATACCTTTTAATCCAAGCATCGTTGAATTTATCCCTTCATTAACCTGACCTTTCGATGCCAGGTATTTGTCTTCGGCAAATGAAAATATTCTGCCGCCAATATTTCCGGAATATTGCAACGCCCGCATCATCAAACCGGCATCCTGAACAGCTTGTTTATCATCGGAAAAAACACGACAACCTGCAAGCTGCATATCATACATTTCTGAAAGATCTTTTCCTTCAAGTTTATGTGAAAGTGAACCGGCAACATGAACACTTACGGGAGAGTTTTTTGAACGTAAAAGTATATACTCTACAGATGGTCTGCCGGAAACGGGTGGATTAGTGGAAGGCATTACCAAAACTCCCGTAAATCCTCCCTGCGTAGCAGCGCGGCATCCGCTTTCAATATCCTCTTTGTATTCAAATCCGGGTTCTCCAAAATTTACATGGAGGTCAAACCAGCCCGGAGATACAAAAAGATTTTTACCTGAAATGACTTCTGCGCCTTTATCAGATAGTGAGGAAGGTTCTCCAATGGAAACAATTTTATCTTCTTCAATTAAAATGTCTTTTTCTTTAAGGTGGTGCGGACTTCCGGGAGAAATAACATTAATTTTTCGAAGAAGAATTTTCATTTTGCCTGTGGTGTTAGTCGGTGAAAATATCTAATCAATAAAACTTCCAGGGCGAGAAACAGGAGGGAAGCAATAATACAATACTTCCAAAGTCTTCGGCCTTCGTTAAGCTGTGTAATACTATGCGAAAGATCTTTTCCTTCAGCATCAATAACGCTCATATTTGTTATTCCGGGGAGAGAAGCAATTTTTACCAGATCAGTTTTTGTCATTACCTGAAGATCGGATTCTTTTCTGTCGTAATTAAAAGCTACTGCTGCA